>JASJAL010000204.1 GCA_030067055.1 Kiloniellales bacterium
GGCGGACGGCGAGATCCAGACTATGCTATAGGGGCCCATGACCAAGCCGAACGACCGTGTCGTGCCGATCAACACCCTGCAAAAGGGTGGTGGCCGTTGTCCGCTCTGCGAAAAGCCGAGCGACCCACGAAACCGCCCCTTCTGCTCCAAGCGCTGCGCCGACCTGGACCTGAGCCGCTGGCTCCACGGGGTCTACAGAGTCCCGACCGACGAGGCGCCGGAGGGCAGCGGCGGCGAGGACGAAGGGGCCTGATGCGCAGGGCCCTAGCTTTCGTCCTGCTGGCGGTCCTGGCTCCCGCGCCTGCGCTCGGGGCCTTCGAGGAGAGTTCCCTGGACTCCGTGGTCACCCTCTGGCCGGTCTGGCCGGACCCTGGGGCCGCGGCCGCTCGGGAGGAACCCCAAGGGTCGGCCGTCGCGATCGCGCCCGGAGGCTATCTGGTCACAGCCCTGCACGTCGTCCAAGGCGCGCGAAAGATCAGGGTCGTGCCCCGGCACGGACCGCAGCTGGAGGCGCGGTTGCTCGGCGGTGATCCGGCCACCGATCTGGCCCTCCTGAAAGTCGAGACCGAACTGCCGGTTCTCGAGCCGGCGCCGCCGCCAGCGCTCGGTGCGGAGGTCTGCGCCCTGGGCAATCCTTTCGGCAGCGGCCTTTCGATCAGCTGCGGCGTCGTTTCCGCGCGAGATCGAACCGGCATGGGCTTCAACCCGATCGAGGACTTCGTCCAGACCGACGCCGCGGTCAACCCGGGCATGTCGGGCGGCGCCCTGGTCGATGCCCAGGGCCGGTTGGTCGGCGTGCTGCTGGCGATCTTCACCCGCGAGGCGGATGGCGACATCGGCCTGAACTTCGCGGC
The DNA here is from genome assembly GCA_030067055.1 of Kiloniellales bacterium. The sequence continues at coordinate 855 of JASJAL010000204.1, forward strand.
CTCCCGACAGCTGGTCGAGCGCGTGGTGGGCGACCTCATGGCGGGCAAGCCGGTTCGGCGCAGCGTCCCCGGCTTCCGGGTGGCCGGTCTGGACCGGGAGGACCAACTGCGCTGGCGCGGGGTCAAGATCATCGCGGTCGGAGCCGAGGGCGCGGCGGCCGCCGCCGGCCTCGAGCCCGGCGACGTGGTGACCGCCATCGGCGAACGCAAGGTCGCCAAGCCCAGCGACGTGACGACGGCGATCCAGCTCCATCGGCCGGGCGACGCAGTCGTGATCGAGTACCTGCGGGCCGGCGAACCCGGGCAAGCCACCCTCGAGCTTCCGGACTAGGTCATCGTGAGCCGGGCTTCCCTCAGCTTTGCCAGCGTGAGCCTGCCGGCCCTGGGCGTCCTGGTGCTGGGCCTCCTGACCCTCTTCGGGTCCGGCGCCGGCGCGCAGGAGGCCTGTCCGGCGCCGGCACCGGTCTGCGCCGCCCGGGCTGCGGTCTTCGCCGTCGAAGGGCTGGACAACGGCAGCGCCGTGCGGCTCGGCCCCCAGCGCCTGGTCACCAGCCGCCACCTCGTGGCCGAACTGGAGGAGATCCGGCTGCACCTCCCGGACGGCCGGCGCGTGGCGGCCGAGGTGATTCCGAGCAGCTACGAGGGCGACGTCCTGCTGCTGCAGGCCGCAGGGCTGCCGCCAGGGCCGAGCCTTGAGCCCGAGGTCGCGGCACCCCGGCCGGACGCCCGGCTCTTCACCGTGGGCGCGGAGCCGCGTACGCGCCTGATACGTACCTATGCGCCCGGCCGCCCCCTGGTGCCGATCGCGCCCGGCAAGCCCCTGGCCCGCCTGCACCACGACGCCGAGGCCGAGCCGGCAAACAGCGGCGGGGCGCTGGTCGATGCCCGGGGCCGGCTGGTTGGGATCATCGCCTCGGGCGGCGAGGGCCGCAACGAGGCGGTACCGGCCGCCGCCATCGCCGACCTTGAAAGCCTGAGCGGTCCCGGCCATGCCGATGCGAGCCAAGCCCTCGGCAAGGCCTATCGGCTTTGCGACGAGCGGATCGCATCGGTGGGTCAGCGCGAGCGCCGGATGGCAGACGGCACGGCGGCGGTGATCCTCCAAGCCTGCGGCGACAGCCGGAACCGGCAGTTCTTCGATCTCGCGGGCAAGCTCTTCGGCTCGCTGGGCCGGATCGAAGAGGCCCTGGAGATGTACCGGCGGGCCCTGGACCAGGATCCCCACGCCCCCAACGCCCGGATCGGCATGGCGATCACGCTCCATATCGCGCGGCGCTACGAGGAGGAGCTGCCCCACCTCCGCTGGCTGCTGGAGGTCCTCCCGGCCGATCCGCAGATCCTGCGATTCGCGATCCAGGCCGGCCTTTGGGGTGGCGATCGGTCCCTGGCCGACCGGGCACTTGTTTTGCTGGAGACCCACCACCCGAACCAGGCTCCGGCCGCCCGACGCTTCCTGGAGCGCAGCCCGCCGCCACCGCCGCGCTAGACCAAGGTCGCTTCGGGCCAAGCCGAATGGCGAGGCGAATTGCCGGCTTTCTTAGAAGCTTAGGGCCAATCGTTGAGGCGGCCTTCTAGGTTTGGTCTGCAGTGTGCTGTCTCACATGTAGTGGCAAGTGGGACCGAAAGGGCAGGGGGCCACGGGTGTCGCCTTCGGGCACCTCACGCGCGCGGGCAAGCAGGGCAGGTTCGTGGGTCGCTGTTGATATCGGTCTCGAAGGTGCCACATGACGGGCCTGGTGATTCTGAGGCCGGGCTCTCTCGATCTCGTCCTCGCCTTCCCGTTCCAACGGATCGGGTCGGTCGGCGCCAGGAGACGGCCGCGGGCGATCTTTGGGCAGGTCTGCCGGGTGAGTGAAAAGCTTGCCGTGTCCGCTGGACAGCGCTTGCAAGATTATCTATAAGCCTGCGTCCTGATCGACGAGCATCCTGCCCAGGTAGCTCAGTTGGTAGAGCACGTGACTGAAAATCACGGTGTCGGTGGTTCGATTCCTCCCCTGGGCACCACCCTCTTTCCAGCATCCTGAAGCGCTCGAATCGCGGCCGGCGAAGGCCGGGGCGCTGCCGTCATGCCCAGAGGCGTCCGCGGGGGAGGGAAGCGTCGCTCTCATCGGGCCCAAGATGCAATATCATGGGCAGAATTCAGAAGGCTAAAAAAATATTCATTTTTATCAGAGTAATGCGCGTATATCGTGAAGCCCAATTTCTCATGGGTACCAAGTTGGGTACCGGCGTTCTCGAGGCAAGTCGAAGAGGTTCCCGAGGGTAGCGGGCATAGGGCGCGAGCGGATTCGGCGCTCCTGGGGCTTCCCTGAGGGCCGCTTTCCGGACCCCTAGGCACATGAAGTTATCGGGTCTGGGCGAGCGTACCGCTGCCGTGCCAGAGGGTCCGGCTGGACTCGGCCAGCTGCAGGACGTGCCCGGCCCAGGCGTCAAGGGCCCGGCGCAGGTCGTCGTTGGACACGCCGGAGCGAACCACGTGATCGAGTCCGGCGGGGACCTGACTTCGCCGCTCCAGGAGCTGGTTCAGGATTTCGGCCGAGGCACCGAGACGGGCCATGCCGGCGGCAGTGGTTCGGCGCAGGTCGCCGATCCGCCAGCCCTCGACTCCGGAGAGCTCGGCGGCCCGGCGAACTGCGTTCGAGAAGCCGGTGACCGGACGGTCGCCGCGCGGGCCGGCCGGGAAAGCGAAGGGACTGTCCGGGCGGGGCAGCGAGGCCAGGACCTCGACGGCGGCGCCGGGCAGGGGCACCTCGTGGCGCTGACCGTCGTCGCGGCGCAGTGACCAGACCTGATCGGCCAGGCCGATGTCCATCAGCCGCAAAGCGGCGACGTCGCCGCGCCGTTGTCCGGTCAGGAGGGCGATCTTGAAGAGCGCACCATAGGGCCAGCCCATCTGCTCCCAGGCCTGCCAGAGGCCGGCGATCTCGTTGTCGGTCAGGATCCTTTGGCGCGGCGCCTCCTTGGCCGGGGGCCGGATATTGATCACCGGCGAGGTTTCGACCAGGCCGGCCTCGATGCCCCAGAGGTAGATCTTGCGGATCAGGGCCAGGCGCCGGTTGGCTGCGTAGGGGTGCCCGCGCTGCTGTACGTCTTCGATCAGAGCGATGATGTCTGCGCGGGTCACCGAATCGGCCGTACGCCGACCCCAGGCCGGGATCAGGTCGGCCTCGATCATCTGCCGGTCGAGCTTCCAGGATTTCTTGCTGCGCTTCGCGTAGCGTTCCAGGTAGGCCTGTGCCAGTGCCTCGAAGCTGAACCCGCTACCGGTGACGGCGGCCCGGTTCCGCGATGGGTCGCGGCCGCGGGCGACCTCCTGCAGGGCGTCGAAGGCGGCATCGCGGGCGAGCTCGAGGGAAAGCGTCGGATAGGTACCCAGCGAGAGCCGGCGCTTTCGGCCTTCGATCCGGTACATGACCTGCCAGGTCTTGCGGCCGTTCTCGGAGATGCGCAGGCCGAAGCCGGGCATTTCGTCGTCCCAGTAGTCGACCCGACCGGTTCCGGGGGGCGTCAGGCCGGCCACGATGCGTTCGCTCAGTCGGGTGACCGCCATGAGGGCTGCAATGCCTCGCTTTCCTGGGCCGCCGAGGACGGCCCGGCGGCCGAATCGGCTTGTCGGAGAGGACTCTAGGGCCGGCCGGGAAGGGCTGTCCAGCCACCCCCGAGGTCGGCCGCCAGTCCAGGCGGATTCGGCTTCCGGGGCATCATCCGCGGCTGCCGTCTTTACGGTTCAGCAACCAGGATTCGCTAGTTCTATCGAGGCCAAGAGGGATGGAGAACAGAGACTTAAGGGGTGTGCGATGCGTGCTGCCAGGCTTCCCTTCAAACCGATCCTGCTTTGCCTCCTCGTCGCGGGCCTGGGCCTGAGCGCCTGCGGCGACGGTGAGAAACTGCCAGAGGTCGGCCAGTTGATCGCCCAGCTGCAGAGCGACAAGCCGGCGACCAGGAAGAAGGCCGCAGTTCTCCTTGGCAAGCACGGGTCGCGTGCCGCCAGCGCGGTCGTCGCCTTGCTGGACGCCGCCGACCAGTCGGTCAAGCCGAGCAAGGAGTCGGCGAAGCCCAAGAAGAAGGCGAAGAAGAAGAAAAAGAAGGGTGAGAAAAAGAATGTGGAAGTGGTTGATGACGCGCAGCTCTACGATGCCATCGTCAAGGCGCTTTCGCGGACCGGGAAGGCTGGAATCCCCGACCTTATCGAGGGCCTGGAGCGGCCAGGCCAGCGTTCCGCCTGGGCGGCGATGACCGCCCTCAGCTGGATCGGTAAGCCGGCCGTCGCGCCCCTGATCGAAGCCTTGGGCCAGGACAACGATCAAGTCCGCGACCTTGCCGCGACCGCGCTCGGCAGCATCGGCGGGGCCGCTGCGGAGTCCATCCCGGCGCTGATGGATATCGCCCGCGGACGCCATGGCTCGGCCTCCGGCCAGGCCGTTGCCGCGCTCGGCAAGATGGGTGGTGCGGCCGTCCCGGGGCTTCTGGAGCTTTTGGACGATCCGAGGATGGGCCCGAGGCGGGCCGAGGTCATCACCGCGATCGGCCAACTCGGCGGAGCCGCCAAGCCGGCCGTGCCGACCCTCTTGACTGTGCTCGACGACGACGACCAAAAGACCCGTGTCGCCACTGTCCTCGCCCTGGGCGAGATCGGCCCGGCCGCTGAGGCCGCGATTCCCAAGCTGATGCGTCTGGAAAAGGACGAGCGCACACAAGTCGCCCGAGTCGCGGGCAAGGCCCTCGACCGGATCGCACCCAACCGCTAGGCCAAGCCACTACGGCTCACCTCGCCTCAACGGCCGAGGCGGCGGCTCTATGCTCTCGATTCGCTCAGACCCCAGCATTCGGGGCAAGCCCCTCAAGGCTGCGGCCTAAGGCTCGTCGCTCCCGCAGACTGCGGCGCTGCTGCGTCTTCTCAGCGCCGTCGCCGGGCACGTTCCTGCAGGCGCTGGCGAATGGCCACACCCGAAGGATAAGCGACGAGGAAAACCATCAGGAGCACGATGGTGGAATTTAAAATCGTATCGATCATAGGGCGTCCCTTTATCCCCCCGATCGACAACCCGTTGGTGCTACCCTGTCGTAAAGCTTGTAAAAACACAAGCCCAATCTATTAACATTTACACATCACTGTGCTTTCAGAGGCTTAGCCGGAAAGTCAGTGGTTTGATCCACACAGTTCTCCACCGCTGGTGGTGCGATTTTCGATTCGCGGCGGCTCCAGTCCCCTTGCCCGCGTCGGGCTCCAGGACAAGTCCCCGACCCGGTGCTTTCAGGCACTGCCCGCGATGTACTCGCGGAGCGTCGTGGTCTCGGATTCAAGCTCTTCGAGGCGGCTCTTAACCACGTCGCCGATGCTGACGATCCCGACCAGCTTGCCCTCTTCGACCACTGGCAGGTGACGGAAGCGGCCATCGGTCATCAGCTTCATGATGGCGTCGACCCGATCGTCCGGGCTACAGGTCGTGACCTCCGCGGTCATCCGGTCCTTGACCTTCAAGGCCAGCAAATCGGCGCCGTGATCGGGCAGCCCGCGGACCAGATCCCGCTCGGACAAGATACCGGCCAGCCGGCCGTCTACGGTGGTGATAACGAGGGCGCCGACATTGCGCTCCTTAAGGAGCTTTGCCGCGTCGGCGATGGTGGCGTCGGGGCGCGTCGTGGCAACGTCCGCGCCGCTCACGGAGACGATATGTCGGACTAGCATGGCTCTGCCTCTCCTTCGTTCTCCCGATCTTGGGTCCTTTGCCCAGAGCCCATTGGCCGGAAGTATTGCACTCTTTGCACGGATTTTCAAAATGGGGTTGTGAGGCCGATCCGAGTACGCCGCCTGCGGGCCCGTTGCCGGGCTCGGGCCGAACCTCTGGAGGAAGCGAGGCCGATAATGTCCAAGACACCTTCGCGCCGGAAATCCGCCGCCGAGCGCCCCTCGGCTGAGCGCATCCTGGAGGGTGCGCTCGATCGTGCAGACCAGCAGGGCTGGGACAAGCTAAGGTTGCGCGAGCTCGCAGCCGACCTTGGCGTCCCTTTGTCCGACGTCCTGGCCTGCTACCGAGATGCCGACGCCATCGCGGACGCCTGGTTCCGCCAGGCCCTTTCGGCGATGCTGGCGCCGCCGCCGGAGGGTTTCGCGGATCTGCCGGCCCAGGAGCGGCTGCGGATCATGATGCTGCGCTGGTTCGACGCCTTGGCGCCGTACCACCGGGTGACCGGCGAGATGCTCTCGGGCAAGCTCTATCCCTCGCATCCGCATCACTGGGTGCCGATGATCTTTAACCTCTCCCGGACCATCCACTGGCTGCGGGACGCGGCCGGCCTGGACGCCGGCGGACGCCGCCGCCAGCTCGAGGAGGTCGGCCTCACGCTCCTGTTCCTGGCGACGCTGAGGGACTGGGTGCGCGACGAGACCCCGGATCAGGAGCGGACCAAGGCCCGTCTGGAACGGCGCCTGGCTGGCAGCGACCGTCTGATGGCGAGGCTGTTCGAGGCCTCCTCCGCCGATCCGTCGCCGGCAGAGGCTGGCTGAGGGCACCTTCGGCGCCGATTTTGCGCCGTTGCGAAGTCCTGCGAATTCCTTGAATCCGGTTTACCCTTTCTTAACCATAGAGGCCTAGTTTGATCCACGGAGCGCAACGCGCTCCCCTCCCTCCCTCCCTAAGACCAAGATGAAAGCCCCGCCCCCCTCCCCGGCGGGGCTTTCGCTTTTGTGGCTTGGTGCTGGCCCGGCACGGCCCCAGGCGTGCTGCGCTTCCGGGCCGGGCGCTGCGAGGCTTCCGCCGCTCCGGACGGGCTCTTCGTCTGCGTTAAGCCGCTGGTAGGAAGTCTCTGCAATCCTATCCTTTGGCGTATAACCAAATGGGAGACTCTGCGCGTGCAGACTTCCAGGAAAATTCTCCTGGTGGCAACCGATCCGGACCTTGTCCGTCGGATCACCGAATGCCTGACCCAGGATCCCCTGTCACGGGCCTCCGGGCCGGCACTGGACGTCTGCAGCCTACCGAGCCTCGCCGAGGCTGCCGAGGCCTGCGAGACGCAGGACTTCGACCTGCTGGTCCTGGACCTCGAGGCCTTGGCCACGAAAGAACCGGCTCAGGCCGCAGCCTCCGAAGCCTTGCTGCTGGACCTTCGGGCGCCCATGGTGGCCTTCCGGGGTGGCGAGGAACTGGACGGCCTCCGGCAGGCGGTGGCAAGCGCCCTGGCGCGCCGGCCTCTCGACTCTCAGAACGTCCGCCGGGCGCTCTACGACGACTTTACCGGCCTGCCCACCCAAACCCTGCTGATCGATCTGGTCAACCAGGCGGTGGCGCGGGCCAAGCGCAGCGGCCTCTATGTCGCCTTGGTCCCCTTCACCCTGCGGGGCCTGGAGGACTGCGAAGACCGTTTCGAACTAGCCAGGGTCGAGAAGATCTACAAGGCCCTGCTCGGTCGCTTGATCGGTTGCCTGCGCAGCAGCGACGTCGTGGCCCACTTCGGCGGCGCCGACTTCGCGATCCTGATGGAAGTCCGCAACGGCTTCGAAGATGCGGTGCTGGTCGCGGAACGGGTCCGCGAGATCATGACTGACAGCTTCGTCTTCGGTGAGGTCATGCTCGAGATTTCCATGGCCTTGCGCGGTCCGGTTCTCTGTGAGACCGAGATCGAAGACCTGGCAGGCCTGCTGGAACAGGCCGAGAGCCGCGACCAGGTTTCCGCCTCGGCGGCCTGAGGAAACAAAGCCCTCCATACCCAGACCGGGGAGCGCCGCGCGTCGCGCGGCCCGGCCGGCTCGTCTCCGCGAGATTTGACCCATGTCAAAGACGGAGCCATGATATGCCGTGTCTATTGAGATTGGCTTTCATTTGCAGCGGGTTCGGAACGAAATGTCGGCGAAGAGTGTCAGCGTTGTTGCGCAGGCTTTCCAGGGGCTTCAGAGCGATTGCCTTGGTATGCAAGGCCTTCGCTGCCGGGCCTGTGCGGAAGCTTGCCGGGTCAGCGCGATCCGGTTCCGGACCTTCGCCGGCGGCTATGCCCACCCGGAAGTCGACCTCGCGGGCTGCGACGGCTGCGGCGTCTGCCTCGAAGCCTGTCCGCTGCGCTGTGCGACCGAGGCCGTGGCATAGCGGCTCCGAGGCTTTTCCCGACACCCGGCTGGTCCCATGCAAGGGCGCCATGAGTGAGCGCCCTCGGCCCCAGGTCAGGCTCCAGAGATGACCTCATCAGGAAAGACCGTCGGCGTCGAGGCCGAGGCCCGCGCCGAGATCGAGCGTCGCTTGGCGGTCATCGAGGCTGAGGACGGGGTGGAGATCCTCTTCGCCGTCGAGTCGGGCTCCCGTGCCTGGGGCTTCGCCTCGCCGGACAGCGACTACGATGCCCGCTTCGTCTACCGGCACCCCCGCAACTGGTATCTCTCGGTCCGCGAGGCCCGCGACGTGATCGAGCGGCCGATCCTCGACGACTACGACGTCAATGGCTGGGACCTGAGGAAGGCCCTGCGCCTGCTGCTGAAATCCAACCCCCCGCTCTATGAATGGCTGCGCTCGCCCATCGTCTACCGCGACCATTGCGGCTTCCGCGCCGCGCTGACCGACCTGGCGGAGGCGCACTACACGCAACGGGTCCTGGCCCATCACTACCGGAACATCGCGAGTGGCCATTGGCGCCGCGGCTTTCTGGGTCAGGACCGGGTCAAGCGGAAGAAGTACCTTTACATCGTCCGCGCCCTTCTCGCGGTCGGCTGGCTGCGCCGGCACGAGAACCTGCCGCCCATGAACTTCCAGGAGCTGATGGCCGGGCAGGCCTTGCCTTCCGACTTCGTTGTCGCGGCGGAGGCCCTGATCGCCGAGAAATCCGACACGCCGGAGCTGGGCGAGGCGCCGCTGATCCCGGCGCTCGATGCTTGGATCCCCCGCGCACTCGATGCCGCGGAGGCCTTCTGCCAGAGGTTGCCGACCCGGACCGCGGACCTGGAAGCGGTGGATGCCTTCTTTCGGACCTGGGCAGACTTCGGCGCGGGGTCGTCCTAGGCGCCTTGCCCTAAGTTCGTGTCTGGACGCAGCGCAAGGAAAAGGCCGCGACGGCAGGTTATGCCGACGCGGCCCATCCCATCTTGGCTTAACTCCTCCTTGGCCTTGCTTCTTTCTCCTCCTGATCTTGGAAGCGGTTCAGACGCCGGCATTCTTGCCGAGCGCGATGGCTCGCACCGCCTCGATGAAGGCCCTCTGGCGCGCGGTCGGCTCGCCGCGGGTGACCAGGAACAGGGGCTGTTCGATCACCCGGTCGGAGTTCAGGACGAAGACGTTGTTGTCGACCGAGGTCTGAGTTGCGATCCCGATGGCATTGGGCATCCGGGCGACGGCGAAGGGCACCAGGGAGGCGCTCTGCATGGTATGCGCCTGGGCCATGACCTGGCTCCACTTGCCGATGGTCTTCTCGAGCATGGTGCGGATGCCGCCGCTCCGCTGCGAGGTGACCAGCTGGATCGGCATGTTGACGCCACCCAGCTCGTTCCACCGTGTGATGCGCCCGGCCAGGATGTCGGTGAGCTGCTCGAAACTCAGGTCCTTGACCGGGTTCGAGGGGTGGACGACGAAGGCGAGCGTCGTACTGCCGATGTCGTGCTGCTGAAGGTTGCGGCCATCGACCGAGCCGTGCTTCTTGTCGTTGAGCCGCTCGACCACATCGACCAAGGGCGCCGAGATCGCCGCAATCTCGACGCGGCCTTCGGCCAGGGCCAGTACGCCTTTCCCGCTGCCGACCGCATCGACCTCGAGACGGACCCGGGCCTGCGTCTCGATTTGTGCCTTGTAGGGCAGCAAGACCGCATCGGCGACGGCGGTGGA
>JASJAL010000021.1 GCA_030067055.1 Kiloniellales bacterium
TGAGGCCAAGCGAGCGGAGATAGTCTCTCTATATCAATAAGGTAGCGCCCCTGCTCTGGGCTCGGCCAAACGCCGGCGGATCCGGGTCTGGCTTCATCAGGCGGGCGAACAGTCGAGTCAAAGTCCGCACAAGCGAAGCGCCGGAAGATTAAGGGACCTCGGCCCCGCAGGGCCGGGTCTCTTGCCACCTCGATGAAGCCTATTTTGAACGCTGGGGGAGTCGCCGGACCGCTTTCCGCGACGCAGGCCCAACCTAGGAAGGGACCCGCGCCTCGGAGACGCTCGGAGCGTCTACCAGGGGGTGCTGTCGCTCAGGTGCGTGGCGAAGCTTTGGAAAGCACCGTTGACAGAGGTACCGGTGGTCGTCAGACCGCTGACGATCGCGAGCCCGATCAAGGCCGCAATAAAGGCGTACTCCAGAGAGGTCGCGCCGGTTTCGTCTCTGACGAAGTTCTTGAGGTGCGACATGAACGCCAACCCTTTCCGAATTCCCAAACAGAAAGACTTGTGAATATTGCCCCAAACCTATTAATAAATGATTTCGTCACAGGTCTTGTCACATATCTATTCCTTAAATACTTATATTGTTAGTGTCTATTTACTATAAGAAGCGCCTGGCCTTGGCGCCGACTCGGAGAGAACGCCGCGCGTTCGGTCGAATAGAGCGGCCTAGGACCTAGCGCACTTCCCGATCAGACGCGTTCGCGTCCGGCCGGGAGTCGTGCGCTGATATCTTGAAGTCAGGGCGTTTCAGCCGGCCAGATGGATCGCAAAGCGATTCCATTCGATCGGACAACGCTCTAGCGGCGAAACTCGACCGATTCCCGGTCCAACGTGCCGAGCTGGGCCGGCCCTCGGGACGCGAGGATCCGAGAGGCCGGCAAGCGCAAGATGACCCTGGTTCCCTCGGCGAGCTCGCTTTCCAGGCCGATCCCGCCTCCGTGCAGCTCGACGATCTTCTTTGCGATCGGCAGGCCCAGCCCGGTCCCGGGATAGCGCCGCGACCAGATGTTCTCGACCTGCTCGAAGGGCTCGAAGACCAGCTGGTGGTGCTGGCGGGCGATGCCGATGCCGGTGTCCTGGACCGAGAACCAGAGGCCGCCGTCGACGTCGCGGCCCGCGGCCAAGGTGATGCTGCCGCCCTCGGGCGTGAACTTGATGGCGTTGGACAGGAGGTTCAGCAGGACCTGCTTGAACAGTCGGACATCGATGCAGACCCGCGGCAGATCCGAAGGCACCCGGTCGAGGATCGCCAGCCCGGCGTCCTGGGCCCGCTGACCGGTCAGCCTCAGGCAGGCCTGGACGACGTGGGCGAGTTCGGCATCTTCCTCGCAGAGGTCCACGCGCCCCGCCTCGATCTTGGAAATGTCCAGGATGTCGTTGATCAGGCTGAGGAGATCGCCGCCGCTTTCGCGGATGCTCTCGGCAAACTGCCGGTACTCCGGGCTGCCGAGCGCACCGTAGCGCTCCTGCAGGAGGACTTCCGAGAAGCCGATGATGGAGGTCAGGGGGGTCCGCAGTTCGTGGCTCACGTTGGCCAGGAACATGGACTTCGCGTCGTTCGCGGTCTTGGCCGAGGCTGCGAGTTCCCTCGCCCTGAGAAGTTCCGCCCGGTCTCTCTTCCAGGCGGCGAGATCGCGCAGGAAGGCGCAGGCGTAGCTGCGGTCGCCGTCGTCCACCAGGTTGGCGCTGACCTCGACGGGCAGGATCGAGCCGTCGCCGCAGCGCTGACTTGCCTCGAAGCGAACCGAAGCGTCGCGCGCGAGGTCCTGCCAGTGGGTGCGCCAGCGTTCCGGGCTCAGCCCTGGATCGACATCGGCGACGGTCTTGGAGTGCAGCTCTTCGGATGCATAGCCCAGGCTGTCGAGGGCGCGGCGATTGCCATAGATCAGGCGGCCCTCGGCATCGATCCACAGCACCGCGATCCCGGCGTTCTCGAGAGCGAGTTGCGGGAGCCGCGCCTTCGCCTGCTCGGTCTTGCGCTGCGCCGCCTGGCGCTCCAGGAACACCAGCGCTAGCAACACCAGCAGGACGGCAACCAGGCCCGTGGACATAGGAGGGATTCACCCAATTCTTCGACCCTGCGCGCCGGACAGTCCGATGCCTGTAGGTCCGGCCACGATGAGCGACCTGCAAGCAGGCTAGGGCCCCAGGCCTGAAGAATCGGTTATGGGAACAATGCTAAGTATCTGAAACTAAATAGATATTTGGGATTATCTCGAAACTCATAGCTGATGCGCAAAGGCTTTTGCCTTACGGCAGATAACACTGGCCTTTGGCATAGGGCCCGAGCGTCTCGATCAGCGGCCCCAGATGGCGCGCGTAGCGCCGCCATTTGCCGACAGAGGAGCTGTAGAGCGGCCGCCGCACCTGGACCCGGCTGGCTGTGAGCACCGGACGGCGGGTCTCGAAGAAACGGGCGCAGTCGGGATGCCAGTCAAGCCCGCAGTACGACAGCAAGCTGCGGCCCACCCCCTCAAGGTCGGCGACCAGCTCCTCGTAGTCGAGATCGAAGACCTCGATCGGCAGGATCTCGGCCCAGGCCGCCATCATCTTGCGATAGTCCTGGAAGAAGCGGCCGAGCTCGGCGAGGTCGAAGCTGTACTCCTGGCCCTTGGCGAAATTCTGGAAGAAGCAGGACAGGCAGGTGTCCAGCGGGTCGCGGCGGCAGTGCACGATGCGCGCGCCCGGGAAGAGCAAGGCGATCAGGCCCAGGTGGCGAAAGTTCAGGGGGGCCTTGTCGGTCACCACGCTGGTTCCCGCGGCCGAGCTTTCCTTGCGGTAGCTCGCGGCGAAGCCCTCCAGGACCGCGTCGGGCACCGCGGGCAGGCACTCCGGATAGACCGCACCGCCGCCACAGTGCGTGCCCAGCGCCTCGGCGATGCGCTCGACAAAGGGCAATTCGCCGGCCCCGAAGACCGCGGGATGGCTGGCCAGGACCTGTTCGACCAGCGAGGTCCCCGAACGTGGCATCCCGACGATGAAGACGGGGCCGGCCTGGCCCCCGCCGGGCGCCGACCGCGCGGCCTGGAGCAGTGGCCGGGAGCTCTCGAGAATGCGTTCCAGGTAGGCGCTCGAATAGGCCGGGTTGGGGCAGGCGCCCCTGGCCCGGTTGCCCGCCAGGAAATGCCCGAAGGCGCGGTCGTAGTCGCCCAGGTCGTCGTAGACCTTGCCAGCCGCGAAGCCTAGATAGCAGCGGGCCGAAGCGGACAGTCCGGGCTTGGCCAGCAGACGCTCCAAGGAGGCGACCAGAGGATCGCCCGGCTTGGCCCGGACCGACTGCGCCAGATTGAAGTGTGCTTCGGCGTAGTCGGGATCGAGCGCGATGGCGCGGCGGTAGCTGGCCTCGGCCTCTTCGCCGCGGCTCTGGGCGCCCAGGACGTAGGCCAGGTTGTGATGGAAGATCGCATTGTCCGGCTGCAGCGCCATGGCCTTGCCGATCAGGTTCTCGGCAGCGTCGAAGTTGCCGCGCCCGATCTCGACCGTGCCCAGCAGGTGCCAGGCGTCGGCGTTGCGATCGTCCTCCTGGAGAAGTCGAGAGTAGACCTGGGCGGCGCCCAGAAGCTGGCCCGCCTTCTGGAGGGCAATGCCCTGCTTCAGCGCCTGCCGCGCTGCCGTCATCTCAGGGCCGACCCATGCAATCAGGGCACCGCATCGGCGCCTTGCGGTAACGCATTCCGAGACCCGGCGGCGGCAGATCCTGCGACATGGCCGGAATCCTAGTCCGGCCGGCTTGAAGCCTTGGTTAACCAAGCCGGCGCGACGCGCCCGGACCGCCGGGGCACCGACTCAGCCCTTTCGCCGGCCCTCCAGCTCCTCGATGCTGCGCGGCCAGTCCGACTTGAGCAGCCGGGAGAGCGAGCGGTCGGCCAGAATCCGGCCTTCGGTCTGGCAACGCGGGCAATAGTTGGTCTCGTTGCTGGCGTGCCGGATCCGCTGGACCTCGGTCCCGCAGACCGGACAGGCCTGGCCGAACTTGCCGTGCACCGCCATCTCCGGCCGGAAGGCGGTTACCTTGCCTGGAAAGCCTTCGCCGGTCTCCCGGCGCAGCCGTTGGCACCACTCGGTGAGGACGGCGCGGGTCCCGTCGAAGAGCCGCTCGACCTCGGCATCGCTCAGCTTGCCGGTCATGGCGACCGGCGACAGCCGGGCCCGGTGCAGTATCTCGTCCGAATAGGCATTGCCGATGCCGCTGAAGACCCGCTGGTCGGTCAAGGCCCGCTTCACCGTGTGGTTCTCGCGCTGCAGCGCCGCCGCGAAGTCGGCCAAGCTGGTCCCCAGGATCTCCAGCCCGCCGGGATGGTGCGTCAGCATGGCCTTGCGGCCCGCCTCGGCATAGAGCGAAGCCCGCTTCTTGCTACCCGCCTCGGTCAGGATCAGGGTCCCCGTCGGGAAATCGAAGGCCGCCAGGCCGCGCTTCTTCGGGATCTCCGCGCCCGCCTCCTTCCAGTGCAAACGGCCGGCGATCATCAGGTGTAGGACCAGCCAGAAGCCGCCCTCGAAACCCAGGGCGATGCGCTTGCCAAGGCGTAGGATCTCGACCACCGGGCGGCCTGCGAAGACCGTTAAGGGTGGCGCGACGCTGCGCAGCAGGAAGGGGCTGCTGCGCCGGATCCCGGCCAGGGGCTGGCCGAGAATCCGCGGCTTCAGCGCCTCGATGTAGTCGGTGATGTCGGGCAGCTCGGGCATGGCCGGTCCATCCTCGCCCGGCCTCGGCCCCGGATCAATCGCCGGCCCCGACCACGGATGCAGGTGCCGAAGGTGGGCGCAGGCCTCGACCGCAGCTGGCGGCGCCAGTTACCGAATTCCAACCCTGCGAACCCACCTCACCACGATCGATTTGCCGAGGCCCCCGGCAGGACTCTCCGCACGGCATTGCGCCGCGTAGTGAAATATACCACTACTGCGAGTAGGAAATTTTGCTAGATTACACTTGGTTGCGTTTCTATCGGTGGTGACGATCCCACCGTTGTGCCGACCAAGGTCTTTGGGTCGGCCCTCCCTGCTTCTTTTGGAGGCGGTGCTTGAGAGTGCCGCCTCTTTTTTCGTTGGCACACTGCTCCCGGCCGGATGGATCGCGAAGCGAGCCCATCTGATCGAAAAACACCTTAGTTGACACTGTCCGCGAAAAAGCCCCAGAAGCCGCGCCCCTGCGACTTGGCGATCCGTTCGATCGTCTTGTATTCGAAGGGGGCCGTCGGCAAGGCCACGGCAAGGCCGCGCTGGAGGAGGTAGGCTGCCAGGTCGCTACGCGGCTCGAAGATCTCGCCGCGGCTGGAGGTCAGGCAGACGGCGTTGAGGCTGCCGTCGCGATTCTTGCTGACGTTCTCGCAGTAGATCATGCTCTGGATCCGGAAGCGCAGAGCCTTTGCCGCGCGCGAGGCGCAGCGAACCGGCACGAGAGAAGAATCGCAGACCCGGTTGCCCTTCGGCAGGTAGATGCCGAAGAGATGCACCACGCGCCCGTTGATCTTAAGGCTGCCATCGTCTTGAACCAGGACCCGGCTGCCGACGGCCGCCCGAGCCTCCGACGCGCCCAGCACGAAAACGAGACACAAGAAAGCGATAGCGCTGCGCATGCCCGGATCGCCTCCGATCTTGTTTCCCAATCTGATCTAGGCGGCGGGAAGAAGAGAATCAACCTTCGGTCGTCGCCGCCCGGCCTGCATTTCCTGCTATAGTCGCCGCCAGCGCCTCAAGGTGGATCTCGGGCAGCGATGCAATTGGAAAGAGGCAAGGGCCGGAGGTGGCGCGCCAACCGGGGGATCGCCCTGGTCGCCGTGCTGTGGATCATCGTGCTGCTGGCGGCCATGGCGATCAGCTTCGTCGGCACGATCCGGACCGAGACCACCGTCACGCGCAATCTGGTCGACAACGCCGGCGCCCAAGCCCTGGCCGACGCCGGGGTCTACCGGGCGATCCTGGCACTCTATCGCAGCTTCGAGGAGGTCGGGCTCGGCGGCGAAGCCGGGCTCCTCGCGGCGCAGGACGAGGCCGCGGGGGCAACGCCCGAAGAGGCCGCCGACGCCAGCCCAGTCGAAAGCGGCGCCCTGCGTTTCGACGGCAGCCCGTACCTCTGGCCCTTCGAGGAAGGGGTCGTCCAGATTTCGATCCAGAGCGAGGCCGGCAAGATCGATCTCAACGCGGCCCGGGACGACCTGCTCATCGGCCTGCTGCGCGCCAACGGCGTCGAGCAGCCCGGGGTCCTGATCGACCGGATCGCCGACTACAGGGACGCCGACCAGGACCGCCGGCCGCAGGGCGCCGAGGACGCCGACTACGACGCCGCGGGCCTCAGTCAGGGCGCCAAGGATGCGCCCTTCGAATCGGTCGAGGAGCTCCAGCAGGTCCTCGGGGTGAGCCGTTCGCTCTACGACCGCCTCGCACCCGCCCTGACGGTTTACTCTGAGGCGCGCGGCATCGATCCCCTGACCGCCCCGGCGGCGGCCTTGCGCGCCCTGCCCGAGATCGACCCCTCGGTGATCGAGGCGCTGCTCGTCGAGCGCCAGGCCGAGGACCCCGACCTGGTCGCCCTGCTCGGTGACTTCGAGGCCTACCTGGCCGGCCCCGGCAGCCTGGTCTACAGCATCTCAAGCGAGGCGGTCACCCAGGCGGGCGCCCGCTTTCGACGCGAGGCCATCGTCGCCCTGGTTCCGGGCTCGGACCGGCCGTTCCGTGTCTTCAGATGGAAGCAGGGACACTCGAGGAGCGCCGAAAGCGGCGCCGACCTCCAGACGGATTGACCTTCGCGACAAAACGGCTCAGGTGCCGGCGGGCGGGCCTTCCTCGGCCTCGTCCGGATCGGCCTCTTCTTCCGGTGGGAATATACCCGGCAGCCGGCTCCGCAGCTCTTCGGTCAGCGCCCGGGCGTCCTCGGAATTCCGGATCACCCTCGGCCGCAGCAAGACCAGGAGTTCGACCCGATCTTTCTCGTTGCTCCTGGTCTTGAACAGATTGCCGAGGAGCGGAATGTCCATGAGAAGCGGAATTCCGCTCGTCGTTTCGCTGATCCGGTCGCGCACCAGCCCACCCAGCGCCACGGTGGCGCCGCTCTGGATCGCGATCGTGCTCTCCAGCTTGCGTTGCTGGATTGTCGGCGAGTCGATGTTCGAAGTCGTCGTCTCGACCGCGTCGCTGACTTCCTGGACCACTTCAAGAATCACCAGCCCACCGGCGTTGACCCGCGGCGTCACGGTCAGGATGACGCCGGTGTCGCGCTGATCGACCTCGTTGACCGCGGGCGCTTCCGAATCCGTGGTGCTGACCGAGGACCGGGTCGTGACCGGCACCTGATCGCCCACCTCGAGCTTGCCGGTCTGGTTGTCCAGCACGACGATCGACGGCGCCGAGAGCACGTTGACGTCGGTGATCTCCTTGAGCGCATTCAGGGCAACGGTGGCATCGCTGTTCGCGAAGACATAGTTGAAGCCGGGGAAGATCGCCCCGACCGCGCCGTCGGCAAAGTCCGAGAAGCTGAACTCGTTGTCGCCCTGCTGGAAGAAGTAGCGCAATCCGAAGTCCAGGTCGTCCGACAAGGTCACTTCGGCGATGGTCGCCTCGATCAAGACCTGCAGCGGCAAGATGTCGAGCTGCTTCAGGGCGGACAAAACGGTCCGGTAGTCGGTCGCGCTGGCCAGGGTCACCAGGGAGTTGCTTTCCTGGTCGGCGATGATCCGCACTTCGCCCAGGCCGCCCAGGGAGGTCCCACTCGCGGCCGGAGACCCGCCGCCGACCGGTGGCGGGCTCGGAATTGCCTCCGCCTCGGGACCGCCTTCCGGAGTACCCTCGGTCGCCAGGGTGACCGGGGTCAGGCCGGGCGCCAGGGACGAGGTGGTGTCGCCCAGGATCGAGGTCTCGACGCCGAAGACTTGGCCCAGAACCTCCGCCAGGTCGGAGGCCCGGCGATTCTGAACGTAGTAGACGTGGAGCCGCTGCTGGTCGATGCCGCCCTGGTCGAGCCGCGCGATCCAGCGCAGGGCTTCGTCCAGGTAGCGGGGCTGCTTGGCGACGATGAGCACCGCGTTCATCCGCTCGATCGGAACGAAGCGCAAGAGATTGCCCAGGTTCGGCCCCGCGGGGTCGAGCAGGATCTGCTCCAGCTCGGTGATCATGGTGTCCGGCCCGGTCGAGGTCAGCGGCTTGAGGGCAAAGGACATGCCCTTCATCCAGTCGACGTCGAGCACCGAGACCAGGTTCGACAGGTTGCTCAATTCCTGACGGGTGCCGGCGACGAAGACGAGATTGCGCGAGGAGTCGATGGTCAGTCCGCCGGCGACGGAGGTGAAGGCCTGGAGCAGGGACTCGATCTCGCTGGCGGCCACGAAGCGTAGCGGGATCACCCGGACGCTGAGGCCCCGACCCCGAATGTCCTCGAAGGACAGGTTCGGCGCCGTCTTGCCCGCCTCTTCCAGCGGCACGATTCTGAACAGGCCACTGCTCTCGACGATCGCAGCGCCGTTCAGGCGCAGGATTTCCTCCAGGGTCGGCAGGACCTGGTCGCGGCCGAGCGGCCGGCTGGTCTGCAAGGTGACCGTGCCCTGGATCCGCGGATCGACCGTGTAGTTGGCCTCCAGCACGTCCTGCAGCATGGTGCGGATCACTTCCCGCAGGTCGGCGTCCGCGAAATTGAGGGTGAATTCGCCGGTCCCGATCTCGGCGAGCTGGACGCGACCCAACTGCGTCGGCGCCAGGCTGGTCTGGACCAGTTGACCGCTGCCGCGCTCGGTGAAGCCGGCTATTTCGCGCGCGGCGCCGGGCTCGGCCCGGGGCCCATAGGGCGTGCCCGGCGGCTGGGTCGGTGGCGTGTCGACCAAAGCCGCCTTTTGCCGCGCCGAGGTGAAGAACTCGGCACGCTTTCGTTCCGTTTCACAGGCCGTTAGGAGGATCGCGCAGATCGCCAGGGTCGTGACAGAGGCGATCCCACCGCGCCTCCTGCCCGGTGTCCTGGACCATTTGGTTCCCTTCGGCACGCGAGCGTCCCCTCCTTCGCGCTCTTGCCTGCGGTTTTTGCAGCGAGTGTAGCAACCAAGCCGCGAGAAAATCCATGTCTAAAGTCCTGCCGACAGATCCGGCACCCGGCCGTCGGCACAATCTCAAAACCGCTTTCCGCCTTCCTGTCCCGACGCCGGCCGAGCCGAGGCGGGCCCTGGCGTCACTGGGTCTCTTGCTGCAGGGCGCGGCGCAGGTTCGCGGGCGGTTCCTCCTCCCCCTCATCGTCTTCGGGCCGTTGCTGGCCCTGGGCCGGCACTTGCCGCCGCAAGGCGGGATTGGCCGCCGTCGATTGCCGCCGGTCCTGGGCCTCCGCGCTGCGGGGCTGCCGGCGCTTGACCTTTGGCCGCTTGATCTTGGCGTCCTTGAGCTCGAGCTCGACGACCTCCTTGGCCTGGCTGAGCACCACCCGGTCGGGCAGGATCCCGTCGACCTGCCAGCCGTCGATCTTCTCGCCCCTTGCCAGGCGTACCGCCTCCTTCTTTCCCGGGCGCTGCACCAGGGCGTATTGCCGGTCGGGCTGCAGGATGACGCCGATCAGAGTCAGCTTTAGGTCCCTGCGGGGCGCCTCGCGGCGCGCCACCGGCTCTGCCGAGACCTGGGGCGGCCGGCGCGACTGGGTGAAGGGCGGCCGCTCGACCAGCTCGGCGAAGTGCTGCTGCGCCGGCATCCGGAAAGGCCGAAAGCTGGGCGCGGCGGCTGCGTCCGTCGGCCCGGCACCGGCCACGACCTGGGCCGGCAGCTCGGCCGGCGGCGCCTCGTAGGCCGCGTAGGCGAGCCATCCCAGGCCGCCGCAAAGCGCAGCCAGAACCAGGTTGAAGGCCGAAAGCGCGCTCATGGTCTCGCTGTTGCCGTCCCTCTGCGTCGAGCCGCGCCCGCCCCGATGGCGAGCTGGCATCAGCCTAGCATGGAACCAAGCGGCTCGATGCAAGACTCTGCTTGGCAAATGTCCCGAAGCCAGGCGTGAACCATGGCACGAAAAGCGGCGTGCCGTCGGTGGTCTGGGTCACAGGGCCGGCCAAGGCCGGCTACAGCCTTTGCGCGAAAAACGGCTGGCGAGCGGGCTCCGGCGGCTTCTCCCCGCCGGCGCCCGAGCGCGGCCGCTGACGGCCAGAGGCAGTGTCGGAGAGCGCAGCCCGCCTGCGCTGCGGAGCCAATACCGTCCGACGTCCCGGCGCGCGCCGGGGCTCCAGCGTCGATCCGAAGGACGAGCTCCCGCGACCGCTCCGGGAAGGGGCCATCTCGCGGCGCTGGAGTTAGCCAGAAGATGTATCGAGGCTGCCGGGCCCTCGGCGACAGGGCCGGTTAATCAATCTTTAACTTTGTGTTAAGGAATACTTGAGTTTTTCGGTCAGAATCCCGATTTCTTTTTTATCTCTATTGGACTATGCCATCTTTGCAATAGACAGAGAGGGGGAAACGAAGGCATAACACCTATCCTGTAGTTATAACTTTCCGGGCTAGTTCTTATCACAGGTGTCCCCCTATGAATGTTAGCTCTAAGGATTCAGTCCTAACCATTCAGGACGCGCTACTTTTGAGCGCTGCTGTCCATATCCTTAAGTCCATCGACGTCAGCGACCAGGACACGGCAGAGGAACTCAGCGGTCTTGCAGATCGCCTGAATGCCGTCGTCGAGGACGCCGCCGCACCCGGTGACAAGAAGATCCAGCTCGTCACCTGACACGGCGGACCCACGGCCCGCTGCACCGAGCGGGCTTACGCTGACTTCATCAGCGTGGCTTAAGAGCCCTGGCCGGGCGCCAGGGCAGGCGGCTTCTCGGGCGCGAGAAAGCCGAAGACATCCATTCGAACCAGCAGCTGGACTTCTTCCTCGTCGGGCTTGTCGTTACCGCGTGAACGGCGCTTGCGCCCCAGGCGGACATCCAGGCTGTCGATGAAGAGGAAGGGCCGCGAGGCCTCGATGCGATGCAGGAGGTCGCGCAACGCCGGCGTCGTCACGTTGATCTGCGCGCGCGTCGTGACCCGGCGAAAGCCGCTCTCAGCCTTGACCGGCAGCACCTGGATCGAGCGCAGGGTTCCGCCTTCGGCCTCCACCGCCGTGGTGACGAAGTGCTGGACGAAGGCACCGGCGATGGCTTCGTTGTTGCCTTTCAGCAGCCCGCCGGCGCCGCGCTGGGCGCGCTCCAGATCGCGCCGCTGCCGCTCCAAGGCCGCCGGATCGAGGGTTTCCCGGCGAAAGCGCTCCAGGAGCTGGGCCGACTGCTCGATGGTCTCGTCGTAATCGACAAAGCGCTGCTGCAGCGGCGCCACGATCCCTGCGTAGATCCCCAGGACCAGCAGGATCAGAAGCGTCACCGCCAGCAGGCGACGGACAGGTGGGCTCAGGGCGTTCACGACCTTTCGCCCCCGCCGGCCAGGATCTTCAGCTCCAGGCTGAAGCGATCGACGCCCAGCTTGGGATCCTGGGTCACCGGCGCGCGGAACTTAGGTTCCGCGAAACCGGCGGCGTCCTCGAACAGCTGGATCAAGGAAGAGGAGTTCGGCGCATAGCCTGACATCTCGAGCCGGTCGTCGTTGACCCGCAGCTGATAGAGCCAGGTGTCGTCGGGCAGCACCTTGGTCACGTTGTCGAGAATCGCCGACTTGGTCGGCGTCGCCAGCTTCAGCTCGTGGACATAGAGCACCTGCGCCTGCTGCGCCGAGAGCTCGCCCTCCAGCTGACGCGCCGCCGCGGCATCTTTCCGCGCGGCCGTCACCTCCGCCCGCAAGCGCTCGGCCAGTCGCGCCTTGCGCTCCAGCGGAATCGTCACCGCCGCCGCGCCGAGGCCCGCCGCGGTCAGCAGCAAGAGCAGCGTGATCGCCCGGGCGAAGCCCCCGGGCCCGCGCTGGACCTCGCGCTGGAGCAGATCGAGGCCCATCGGCTTGCCCGGCTCGGGGGTCGCCACATCGACCCGTTCCGGCGTCAGGCCGAGCCGCCCGGCCTGCTCCAGGAAGGCGTCGACGGTGGCCTTGGGACTCACGGTCAGCTCGACCTCCAGCTGCTGCTGCGCGGCGTCATGGCCGAGGACCCGCTGGTCGTAGTAGACCTCCTCCCGGGTGAAGGGCGTCAGGCGGTCCATCTCGAAGCCGATCACGTCGCGCAGCGTGTCCTCGGCCGCCAGGGGCAAGCGGACCCGCTGGGTCACCGCGCGCGCCGGGGGCAGCGCCAGGGTTACCGTGCGGCGCCCGCGCCGGGCCTTGGCCGGCAAGGCGGCGAGCCCCTCTCCGAAGCTGCCGAGCATCTCGACCTCCTCGCCGCGCCGCAGGAACAGACTGCCGCTCTCTGCCTCGACATCGCCGGCCGGCTCCAGAACGACGGTCTCGCCGCGCCCGGTGAGGGGCCGCCGGAGGCCGCGCGGAACCAGGCCGGCGAGCTCGGCCAGCCACCAGCGCAGGAATGCGCCGAGTACTCGGAACGGCAGTTTCAGCCAGGTCATCATCTCGATGTCATCCTACAAGGAACCCGGCCAAAGCTACAGGAACTCGTCGGTCATCAAGGCGATGATCAGCTCGGGCCAGAGACGTCGATCGCCTCGCTCGAACCCGACCTCGGCCTTGATCAGCCGGGGCAGCGCCTCGTCGTCGCGCCACTCGGGCCGCCACTGCGGCGACAGGGCCGCACCCTCGGCGCCGAAGTAGCGCAGCCTGAGGTCCCGGACCCCCAACAGCAGAACCTCCCGCTCCGCCGCCTCGGTGAAGTCCAGGTCGGGACGCTCCTCGCGGAAGACCTCCCAGCGCAGGGTCAGGGCCCGCTCTCGGCCGCTGCCCTCGACCTCGAGGCCGATCAGGTAGTGGCCGCCCGGGCCCAGGTGGGCGGGCATGGGGCCGACGAAGATCACGCCGTCACGCCGGCCCTCGAAGGCTAGGCGCAGGCGCCGCCGCGGGCCGCCCACCTCGACCGGCTGGATCTCCGCGAAGGCCCGGCGCAGGAGGCTTTGCACGAGCTGCACGTCGCTCTGCCGGGTATCGGCTTGCCCGGCCCGCTCCCAGGCTCGGGCGCCGAAGCTGAGGCCGCCGTACATCATGACGCTGAGCAGGCCGAAGATGGAGATCGCCACCAGCAGCTCCAGCAGGGTAAAGCCCCGCTGCGCGGCTCGTCCCGGCAGGCACGGCTTGATGGCCGCGGCGGGTTCCGGGCAGAGGGCGGTCATTCCGCCCCCCTCAGGCGCAGGCTGGACAGCGCCACCTCGCGCTCCTGCCCGCCGTCCCGCCAGGTCACCACCGCCTTGACCGTGAAGGCGCGGAGCAGCGAATCCTCGGTCGGCTGCTCCTCGTAGGGCGCGATCTCGAGCCGCCAGGCCATGCCGTCGTCCAGGACGCCCGAGCTTTGCCCGGGCTCCAGGGGCTCTTCGATGCCCAGGCGTTCGAGCTGCGACTGGGCATGGCCCAGGGCGATGGCGTAGGCGCGGGAGACGCTGGCGTTGCGCGACCCGGTCGAGAAGATCTGCAGGATCGCGCCGAAGCTGAAGGCGAAGATCGTGAAGGCAACCAGGACCTCCATCAGGGTGAAGCCCCGCTGCCCGGCCCGGGCTCTCGGTCTATTCGGCAAGGCGCACCTCTCCGGTCAGCCAGCGCACCGAGACCTCGTAGCGGGTGCCGGCGCCGCTCAGGGCCACCGCGCCGCCGGTCGAGCTGCCGTCGGGAAAGAACTGGATGCGGGCCTGGCCCACGTCGCTCTGGACCTCGTTCGCGGTCAGGACTTCGGCCTCGACACCCTCCGGCAGTTCGGCCAGGGCGCCGCGCCCGGGGATCCCGAAGCGCCGGGCCTCGAGGTCCAGGAGGAAGGCGACCTCGCGGTTGCCGGCGATGGCCTGGCCGCGGGCCCGGCGCAGATCCTCGGCGACCTGCCGCGCCGTGGCGCGCAGCTCGACGCCCTCGCGCCCACCGAAGATACCGGCGGGCAGCAGCGCGTAGATCAGCCCGATGATGGTGATGACGACAAGCAGCTCCAGCAGGGTGAAGCCGGCCGCCGGTCCGCGGCGGCGCGGATCGCGAGGGAAGCTAGGATCACCAGCTGGTGACGTCGCTGTTGTCATCTTCGCCGCCTTCGGCGTTGTCCGCGCCCAGCGAATAGAGGTCGTACTTCCCGTGCTGGCCCGGAAAGCGATAGAGATAGACCCGCTTCCAGGGGTCGGTGATCGATTTCTGGTCCTTCAGGTAGGGGCCGCGCCAGCGGTCGCCGTCGCTCGGCGCCTCGACCAGGGCCATCAAGCCCTCGTCCTCGCTGGGGTAGCGGCCGTGGTCGAGATAGAAGAGGTCGAGCCCGGCCGCGATGGAGTCGATCTGCAGCCTGGCGGCGTCGGTCTGCGCCTTGGTGAACTGGTTGATCGCCACCACGCCGGCGACCGCCGCCAGCAGGCCGAGGATCGTCATCACGACCAGCAGCTC
>JASJAL010000205.1 GCA_030067055.1 Kiloniellales bacterium
TTGTTATACATATGCCCCAAGCACCGCAGACCGCTGAAGCTGTCGTCGCCGCCTTGACCGAGGCCTTCTCGGGACTGCCACCGGCCTTGCAGGCCGCGGCCCGGCACATCATCGACCATCCGCGCGAGGTCGGCGTTGAATCCATGCGGACCCTGGCGGTCAAGACCTCGGTCCATCCCAACGCCTTCGTGCGCCTGGCCCGGCACCTCGGCTTCGAGGGCTACGACGAGATGCGCGAGAGGTTCCGCGATTTCGTGGTTGCCGACGGCCTGGGAGGCTTTCGCGATCGGGCGCGCTGGCTGCAGGAGATGGCGGCCAAGGGCGGCTCGTCAGCGATCCTGGGCGAAATGGCAGCGGCGGTCGCCGACAATGTTGAGCGCGGCTTCCAGAACCAGGACCTGAAGGCCCTGGAGCGGGCCTGCGACCGGATCCTCAAGGCCCGGACCGTCTATGTCCTGGGCCTCGGCTCGGCCTACAACCTGGCGCATCAGTTTTGGTACGTGGCGCGTATGGCCTTCGGGCACATCGTGCCGATCCCGCGGCACGGTTCGCAGCCAATCGACGACCTGGCGCAGGTCGGCAGGAAGGACCTGCTGGTCGCCCTGACCTTCCAGCCCTACCGCTCGGAGACCCTGGGTGGGGTGCGCCTGGCCAAGCGTCGCGGGGCACGGGTGATCGGGATCACCGACAGCGCGGCCTCGCCGCTGGCGCGCGAAGCCGATCAGGTTCTGATCTGCCCGACCCACACGCCGCAGTTCTTTCAGTCGCAGGCCGCAGTGACCGCCTTGCTGGAGACACTGATCGCGCTGCTGGTCGCTCGGGCCGGGGAAGAGGCCCAGGCCCGGATCGAAGCCTTTCACGCCGAGCGCTTGGCCGCCGGCAACTATGAAGAAGAGCCTCGCCTCGGTGCGATTGGATAAGGAGGGCGCCATGGAGCAGGTCATGGAGCGTTCGCTGGAGCAGGGCGCAGAGGCGCCCATCCTCGGACTTCCCGCGCACTACTACCGCGCAGCCGAGGTTTTTGGCCGGGTGCGCGAACGTATCTTCTTCAAGAGCTGGCTCTTCGCCTGCCATGAGAGCCGCCTGCCCGAACTGGGCAGCTACTTCGCCTTCTCGGTCCACGATCAGGACCTCTTCGTGATCCGGGGCCGGGACGGAGGACTGCGCTGTTTCTTCAACGTCTGCCGGCACCGCGGCCATGCGCTGGTCGAGGGCATGGGGCGGTCGCGGGTCCTGGTCTGCCCCTACCACGCCTGGACCTACGACCTGGAGGGTCGGCTGCGCGGCGCGCCGGGCACGCGCGGCCTGGCGAACTTCGATGCAGGCGGGATCTGCCTGACCGAGGTGAAGCTCGAAGTCTTCTGCGGCTTCATCTTCGTCAACCTGGACCCCGAGGCCCGGCCCATGGGCGAAGTGTTCCCAGGCGTCGAAGCGGCGATCCGGGCGCTCTGCCCGGACATCGACGACCGGGTCTTTGCCGAGGAGCACGAGGCGGAGGAGGCCTGCAACTGGCTGGTGGCGGTCGAGAACTATAACGAGTGCTACCACTGCAAGGTCGTGCACAAGACCTTCGCCTCGGGCGTGATCGATCCGCAAAGCTACAATATCAGCGGCTTCGGCGAGACCCGGTGCCTGCACCATACGGCCAAGGCGCAGTCGGGCGCGGGCGCCTGGTATGATACCTCCGGCTCGGACTACGGCTCCTTCTATCTCTGGCCTGGGTTCAGCCTGCAGATCTATCCCTCGGGCCTGATCAATACCTATCACTGGCAGCCGCTGGCGCCGGAGGCCACGCGGGTCTTCCGCGGCTGGTATTCGCGCGACGGCGCGATAGACCACGACCTGCGCAAGGTGATCGACCTCGACCGCGATACCACCTTCGCCGAGGACCTTACGCTGGTCAAAAGCGTGCAACGGGGTCTGGGATCGCTCGGCTATCGGCCCGGTCCGCTGGTGATCAATCCGCAGGAAGGTATCGACTCCGAGCATTCGATCGCGAAACTGCATGGATGGCTGCGGGAGGCCGTCGATGACTGAGATCCCCAAGACCATGCGCGCGGTCCTGCTCACCGGGCACGGTGGACTCGATGTGCTGGAGTACCGCGAGGACTGGCCGGTCCCGGAACCCGGCGCGAACGAGGCCCTGATCCAGGTGGGGGCCTGCGGGCTCAACAACACCGACGTCAACACCCGTACCGGCTGGTACTCGAAGGGTGTCTCGGAGGCGACGACCGGCGGCGCCTTTGAGGAAGCGGCGTCCGACGACGCCGGATGGGGCGGCGCGGCGATCAGCCTGCCGCGGATTCAGGGCGCCGACGTCTGCGGCCGGGTCGTCGCGGCCGGCGGCCCGGCGGGGGCCAACCTCGTCGGCAAGCGGGTCCTGGTCGACACCTGGCTGCGCGATTGGGACAACCCGCTCGATTTGGACAAGTGCGGCTATTACGGGTCCGAGGCCGATGGCGGCTTCGCGGACTACACCGTGGTCGATGCCCGGAACGTCCATCCGGTCGAGAGCGACCTCTCGGACGCGGAACTCGCGACCTTCGCGACCTCCTACATTACGGCGGAGAACATGCTCAACCGCGCCCAGGTCGGCGAAGGCGACAGCGTGCTGATTCCCGGCGCTTCGGGTGGGGTCGGCTCGGCCTTGATCCAGCTCGCCAAGCGACGGGGCGCACGGACCATCGCCATGTGCGGCGAGTCCAAGGCGGAGGCCGTCACCGCGATTGGCCCGGATGCCGTCCTGCCGCGGGCGCCGGAGAATCTGAAGTCGGCACTCCGTGACGCGATCGATCAGGACAAGGTGACCGTCGTCGCCGACGTCGTCGGGGGCGACTACTGGCCGCAGCTGATCGACGTGCTGGCGCGGGGTGGCCGCTACACGATCTCCGGCGCCATTGCCGGGCCGATGGTCGAGCTCGACTTGAGGACCCTTTACCTGAAGGACCTGACCTTTACCGGCGCGACCATCGTGCCGCCCGGCGTCTTCGCCGACCTGGTCGGCTACATCGAGCGCAGAGAGATCCGGCCTTTGCTCGCGGAAACCTATCCTTTGTCCGAGCTGGTCAAGGCGCAGGAGGCCTTCATCGCCAAGCGCCACGTCGGCAACATCGTGGTCACCCTGGCCTGAGCCGTATGCGCATCTCCCGTATCACCGCCTGGCAGAAGACCCTACCGCTGAAGAAGCCATACTGGTTGTCGGGCGGGCGGCTGAAGTTCGAGGCGCTGGATTCGACCATTCTGCGGATCGATACGGACGAAGGGGTGTCCGGCTGGGGGGAGGGATGCCCCTGGGGCCATAGCTATCTGCCTGCCTTCGGTGGCGGAATCCGCGCCGCCTTGGAGCTGCTTGCGCCGGCGCTGATCGGACGGGATCCCCGGGACATCGACGGTCTGAACCGGGCCATGGACGTCGTCCTGCCCGGCCATCTCTATGCCAAGTCTCCGCTCGACGTGGCGCTCTGGGATCTGCTCGGCCAGGCCGCGGGGCTCCCGCTCTACACGCTCTTCGGCGGGGCGGCGGGCGAGAGCGTGGCGCTCAACAGCTCGATCTCGACCGGCACGCCCGAGGAGATGGTGGCGATGATCGAGGCGGCGCGGGACCGGGGCTATCGGACCCACTCCGCCAAGGTCGGCGGCGAGGATCCGGCGCTGGACATCGCCCGGATCGAAGCGATCGAGGCTGCGCGACAACCTGACGAGCAGATCACCTACGATGCGAATCGGGCCTGGACCCCGGCGCTCGCGATCGAGGTCATGAACGGGGCTGCGGCCCGGGGCTGGTTCGAGCAGCCCTGCGAGACCCTGGACCAATGCCTGCAGGTGCGGCGCTCGACGCGACAACCGCTGATGCTCGACGAATGCCTGCACAGCTTCCAGGACCACCTGGAGGCCTGGCGGGCGCGTGCCTGCGAGGGCGTTAAGGTGAAGCCCAATCGCGTCGGCGGACTCACCAAGGCGCGCCAGCTGCGCGACTTCGGGGTTTCGGTCGGCTGGCGTCTGCATATCGAGGATGTGGGCGGCACGGTGCTCGCCGATACGGCCGCGCTACACCTCGCACTTTCGACGCCGCCCGAGAACCGGCTGGCCTCCTGGCTCTGCCATCCGCATCTGACCGAGGATGCAGCGCCCGGGCAGGGCGCGCGGAACAGCGACGGCGTGGCGGTCCTGCCGCAAACGCCCGGGATCGGCGTCGTTCCGGACACGGATTGGCTCGGCGAGCCTCTGGTCAGCTACGAGAGGCCGGGGCCGTGAAGATCACGCGGATCGCCCTCTATGTCGTACCTCTGACCAGCCATGCGACCTATTACATGTCCGACGGCAAGGTCTGCGACGAGGTCGAGAGCGTGGTCCTCCGCCTCGACACCGACCAGGGCCTGACCGGCTGGGGCGAGGTCTGTCCGATCCCCCGCTACCTGCCAGCCTACGCGCGCGGCGTCGCCCCGGCGATCGCCGAGCTGGCGCCGCTGCTATTGGGCGCCGATCCGGTCGGACCGGAGGCGCTGCTGGAAGCTTGCGAGGCCGAGCTCCCGGGCCACCGCTACGCGAAGTCCGTGCTGGACCTGGCGCTCTGGGATTTGACCGCCAAGGCGGCCGACCTGCCGCTTTACCGCTTGCTCGGTGGCCGCCGCATGGAGAGCGCGCCGCTCTACCATTCCATCACCTGCATCGCCCCCGCAGAGATGGCCGCGATCGCGGAAGCCGCCTACGGCGAGGGCATCCGACAGTTCCAGGTCAAGGTCGGCGCCGACGACGACTGGGAAGCGGATGTCGAGCGCATCCGCGCCGTGCGCGAAGCGGTCGGGCCGGGACCGTTGGTCTATGCCGACTGGAACGCCGGCGCCAGCAAGCTGACCGTCCTCCGGGTCTCGCAGGCCCTGGGCGACCTGGACGTCATGCTGGAGCAGCCCTGCGAGAGCCTGGAGGCCTGCGCCGAGGTTCGCCGGACGACCGGGCGCGCCATGAAGCTCGACGAGAGCGCCCACGACACGGAGTCCCTGCTCGAGGCCCAGGCGCTAGGCTGTGCCGACGTGGTGGCGGTGAAGCTCTCGAAGTTTGGTGGCCTCAGCGCGGCCCGCCGGGCGCGCGACCTCTGTCTGCATTTCAAGATCATGATGGTGATCGAGGACACCTGGGGCTCCGACATCGTGACTGCGGCGTCGGCGCATCTGGCGGTCGCCACGCCGTCGCGTTATTTGCTAAATGTCTGCGATCTCTCCGGCTACGTCGCGCCGCGGATCGCGCCCGACGGGCCGGAGCGCAAAGAGGGTCGACTCGCGCCCTCGGAGCGGCCGGGGCTCGGCGTGACCCCGGACGAGGCCGTGTTGGGCGAGGCTGTCGCCGTCTTCGGATAGGAGTAAGGAAAGTCATGGACGCCAGATTGGATTGGAGCAACGACGCGCTCTTCGAGCTGGCCGAACGTGTGCTGCCTGGCGCCGGCCTCGGCGGCTACGCTCTGCCGGAGGACATCCGCTTCGTCTTTGCCGAGGGCGCGGGCCCGCGGCTGCGGGATGTCGAGGGGCGGGAGTACATCGACTACGTCGGTGGCGCGGGCGCGCTGATCCTGGGCCATTCTCACCCGGCGCTGGTCACGGCGGCGCAGGAGCAGGTCGGGCGTGGCCTGCACATGTTCGGCACCCTGAACGAGCCGGCGATCCGCCTTGCCGCGCGCCTGGTCGAGGACGTTCCCTGCGCCGAGAAGATCGTCTATGCGACTACCGGCTCGGAGGCCACGGCCTACGCCATGCGCCTGGCGCGCGCCTTCACCGGGCGCGACCTGGTCCTAAAGTTCGAAGGCGCCTATCACGGCAACCACGACTACGCCCTGGCCTCGACCTTTCCAACCGCCCTGGGCAACGATCCCCACGGCCAGGACGACACTGCCGGACGCCCGGCCGGAACGCGGTCGACCATGCTGGTCGCGCCTTACAACGACGCGGAAGCCGTCGAGCGGATCGTCAAGGAGCATCGACAGGAGCTGGCGGCGGTGATCGTCGAGCCGGTGCAGCGGATCATTCCCGCGCGGGCCGAGTTCCTCCAGGCCCTGCGCCGGATCTGTGACGACAACGGGGTGCTGCTGATCTTCGACGAGGTGGTGACCGGTTTCCGTCTGGCCTATGGCGGCGCTCAGGTGCACTACGAGGTTACGCCGGACCTGGCGAGCTTCGGCAAGGTCGTGGGCGCCGGCGGGCCGCTGTCCTGCGTCGCCGGGCGTGCCGAGATCCTCGACCTCTGCGATCCGCGCCGCAAGGGCGAGCCGAACTACGTCTATTTCAACGGCACTCTGCACGGCAATCCGGTGGCCGCGGCTGCGACTTTGGCCCTGCTCGACCAGCTGGCAAATCCGGGAACCTATAAGCGCCTGAACGCCTTCGCCGACAGGGCCTGCGGGGAATGCCAGAAAGTGCTCGATCGTCACGGTCTGCCGGCGATCGCAGAGAACACGGGGTCTCTCTGGCAGATCCTTTTCATGCGCAAGCGGCCCGAGACCCACGCCGACATGATGGCCGGCGACGGCGCCGCCATGCGCCGACTGGACGTCGAATGCATGAAACGGGGAATCTACGCCTTGCCGGGGGTGCGGCGCTTCTATTCCACCGCGCACGGCGAGGCGGAGCTGGAGGACAGCTTGCGGATCCTGGACGCCGCTTGCGCCGCGATCTCGTAGCTATTGGGCCGCTATTGGCGGCACCTCATTGTGCGAAGCGCCGCAGCTTCTCCTGCCAGCCCGGGCTGTCGATCACTGCGCGGTTGACGATTCCACGCGGGACTTCGCCAGCCTTGAAGTCGAGCACCGCCTTGACGTCCGCTGCACCGTTGCCGGCGAAGCACTGATCGGTCCAGCAGAGGGCGTGGGGGGTGAGGATGACGTTGTCGAGGCCGAGGATCGGGTCGTCCGGGTCCGGCGGCTCCTGCTCCAGCACGTCGAGGCCGGCACCGGCGATGCGGCCCTCGGCCAGGACGGCGGTCAGCGCGGCCTGGTCGACGATCGGCCCGCGCGCGGTGTTGATCAGGTAGGCGTTGGGCTTCATCAGGGCCAGGCGTTCGGCGTTGACCAGGTGGTGCGTGGCCTCGGAGAGCGGGCAGTTGACCGCCAGGACGTCGGCGCGGCGGAACAGCTCCTCGAGCCCGACCAGCTCGATCCCGAGTTCGGCGGCGACTTCGGGATCGGCGTAGGGATCGTGGGCCAAGTAGTTCATGTCCAGGGGCTTGGCCAGGCGGAAGAGCTCGGCCCCGATGTTGCCGATGCCGATCGAGCCGAGGGTGAGGCCGACCAGGCCGACGCCCATGTGGTCGGAGCGCAGGTTCCAGGTCTCGGGGCCGCCGCGGGTCAGGCGGTCCTTGACCATGAGCTTCCCGGTCAAGGCCAGCATCAGGGTCAGGATCGAGACCGCCACCGGGCGGCGCACTCCGTCGGGCGTGATCACAAGGGCCACGTCCTTGGCCGTGCAGGCCTCGACATCGACGGTGTCGTAGCCGACGCCGAAGCGTGCGACCACGGCGAGGCGGGATCCGCCCGAGAGTGTCTGTGCCGTGACCTTTGGCATCAGCAGGATCAGGGCGTCGATGTCTGCGACCTGCTCTGGCGCGATCTCGCTGCAGGGCTCGAGCACGACCAGCTCGACGTCGTCGCGCTCGCGTAGAGGCGAGAGGTCGAACATCGGATAGGCGGGCTGTCCCGCCGCATCGAAGAAATCGCCGCTCAGAGCAACACGGAATGCGGACATGATCTGGCTCCCTTAGGCACAGGCCTCGCGGAGGTCTCGCAGGGCGCCGGCAAGGGCATCGCCCAGGACCCAGGCGTCGGCCGAATAGGCGATGAAGTCGAAGCCCTGCTTGTAGAGCTCGGTGCCGCTGGCAACGTCCGGCACCAGGCGGCCGAGCGACTTGCCGGCCTTGCGGCCGGCAGCGATCACGGCCTCGATCGCGCCGGTGAAGTCCGGATGGTCGAACTGCCCGGGAATACCCAGCGAGCAACTCAGGTCGAAATGGCCCACCCAGAGACAGTCGACGCCGTCGATGGCAGCGATGGCCTCGGCGTTCTCTACGCCTTCGGCGGTTTCGATCTGGGCGAAGAGGGTGGTGCGTTCGTTCTGCGCGGCGAGCTTCTCGTCGGTTGGGCCGGCAGTGTAGGCGTCCAATGCGGCGCGCAGGATCACCCCGCGGCCACCGCGCGGCGTATACTTCATGCACTGGACGATCTGTTCGGCCTCTTCCGGCGTCGAGACCATGGGCAGCATCACGCCCTCGGCGCCGGCGTCGCAGGCCCGGGCGATGTCCTTGTAGTCCTTGGAGGGGACACGGACGATGGTCGGCAGGTCCGCGGCCTGGAAGAAGCGCAGCATGCGCTTGGTGGTCTCGATACCGAAGCCGCTGTGCTCGGTGTCGAAGATGACGAACTCGCAACCCGCGTTCTTGCAGATGTGCCCCATGCCGGGGGTGTCGAACTCGAAGATGAAGTGTCCGGCCTTGAGGGCGCGGGTCTGCGCCATGGCCTTGAGTCTCGCTTCGGTCATCCTGCCCTCCTAAGGCTGGCTGTGATGGGTCATTCGCCCGCCTGGATGCGGGCCACGGCATAGGGGCCGAGGTCGAGGCCCGAGCCCGAGGCCTTGCGCCGGCTCTGGTCGAAACCGTCCGGGTCGGCGGCGCAGGCCTCGAAGCTGGCCTCGTCGAGGACCGAGACCGCCGCCGCTTCCAGGTCGGCACCCTCGATCTCGACCCGCCGCGTCTCGCCGCCCAGGTTGGCCAGCCAGAGCTGCGCCCGGCCGCCGATCTGGATGGCCAGGGCCTGCAGGTCGCGCGGCGCCGAGACCTCGGTCGCCAGGCGCTCCGTCCCGGAGGCGGCGTAGACGCCGCGCATCACGTGGAAGGCGGGGTAGAGGCCGCCGGCCTCGTCGTACCAGGGCTGGCGGTAGGGCATCTGGTGGTGGACGAGGCCGAACTCGCCGAGCGGGGCGCCGAGGATCACCTCGTCGACGCCGCCCTCGGCCATGCGCGCGGCGTAGCCCAGGTGCCAGGCCGCACCCAGCAGGCCGCGCTGCCGGGGATCCGCGCGGGTCATGGTCATGCGCGCGGCCTCGGGGTTCTCCGGCGGCTCGTTGCCGAAGGGGCTGGTTCGTGAGCCCATGCTGCCCGGGCCGATGCGGTAGGTCTTTTCACCGAAGAGCGCGCGGCCCGAGGCGATCACGTAGGGCAGGGCCTCCAGGGTCTCGGTCACCGAACGGTCGTCGGCGGCATGGACGATGGCGCAGGTGCCGTGACAGACGAAGTCGAGCGAGTCGACCGGCGGCGGCTTGCGGTTCAGTTCGGTGAAGTAGACGAAGTTACCGCCCCCGATCCGAGCGTTGGGGAAGGCCTTGTGGGCGGCGGCAAAGAGGTCATCGAATTCCTTGGTGTCCGGAAAGACGCTGCCCGGCATGACGAAGCCGAGGTCGCCGGCCGGGGTCACCGCCACGGATGCCGGGTCAAGTCCTGCCGCCTCGGTCTGGCCTGCAATCGCCGCCAGTGTCTCTTCGGGCGATCTCTCGTCAGGGACGACGACCTCCAGCGCCGGCTCGGCGGCCAAGCCCTCGGCCAGCGCCTTGAAGCTGCTCAGAGCGCCCTCGGCGCCGTCGTCTCGCGTGTCCAGATAAAGGCTAAGGAAGGGCGGCGCCAGTGGCACCAGACTGTCGAGCTTCTCCAGGGCCGCCTCGGCGTGGCGAGCCTCCACTGCCATCCCGAAACGTGGCGCCCGGCCCTGATTGCCGCCGAGCGAGACCGTCACCGCATTTCCGGCCGTTCCGGTCACGACCGCCGGTGCCGATCCCTCGAAGGCGAGCGTGACCGACTGGGTCAGGGTTTCGCCGGCTGGGAGGGTGTAGGGGAAGGGCAGGCCGAGAGGCCGGACGTAGGTCTTGTAGGAGGCGTCGGTCCAGTTGCGCTGGTCCTCCATTTCGAAGGTGTCGCCGTTCATGGTGCAGACCACGCGCAGGCCTTGCGCGACCTGGTGGGTCAGGGCGCGGATGTCCATGATCGGCTGCTTGGGATCGATCTCGGCCGGGAACACGGTGTCGACCACCCGGCCGCCGACCTCTGTGACCTCGACCGGCGCGCCGCTGACCCCGGCCACCGGGTGCAGGACGACGAAGCCGGTGCGGTTGGTGAGGAAGTCGGTCTCGGGCGAGCCCTCGGCCTCGAAGCTGAGGCTGCCGTCGGCGGCGCCGGTGATTCGGGCCCGGTAGGTGAAGGCCTGCGCGCCGTCGGAGCAGGTGGCCCGGTAGGTGACGGTGAAGCTGTCGCCCGACTCCTGGACCTCGAAGTCCTCGATCTTTGGATCGAAGGTCCCCCAATACTGGTCTCGGACCACATAGGAGATGGCGCGGATCGCCTCCTGGCCGCCAAAGCGGATGTAGCGCAGGTTGCCGGCGTCGAGCTCGGCGGTCAGGGGCCCGGCACTCAGCAGGCGGGTCTCGGCGGGCGGCGCCTCGGTGCCGAAAAGCTTCACGGCTCGGCTCGGCGGGGCTGTCATTGCGGCTCCTCCCTTGTTGCCCTCTCAGGTCCCGGAGTGCGAGACGACCCGCTCGCTTTCCGGATCGATGATCACGATGCGGTTCATGTCGAACATCAGGTCGAGCTGCTCGCCCGGCTTCTCGACGTCGTGCACTTCCAGCTCGGC
>JASJAL010000206.1 GCA_030067055.1 Kiloniellales bacterium
GGGATCCCCAGATCATGCTGAGCCGCGACCGGATCGGCGCTCTCTTGCTGCTGGCCTTCTCCACGGCCTACGGGTACCTGACCTTCCAGATCCCGGTGCTGCCCTTTCAGGCAGAGGCCGCCATGACGGCCCGCACCATGCCGGAGGTTCTGACCGGTCTGGGCGTCCTGCTGTCGCTGGCGCTTTTGCTCAAGCCGGGCAGCGCCGAAGGCCCTTCGCTTGCCGGCTTTCAATGGCGCGCAGCCCTTCTGGTCTGCGCCCTGATGGTGGCCTATGGCTTCGCGGTCCGGCCACTGGGTTTCCTGATCTCCACGACCCTGTTCCTGGCCGGCGGCTTTCTCATCCTGGGCGAGCGGCGCTGGTGGCTGATCCTGGTCGCCTCGGTCCCGGTGGTGGTGTTCTTCTGGGTCCTGATGACCCAGCTGCTGGGCGTCTTCATCGAGCCCTGGCCCGAGTTCCTGGCAGGAGACGGCGATGCTTGAGGGCATCCTCACCGGCCTGCAGACCGCCGCCTCGCCGCTCAACATCCTGATGGTGGCGGTCGGCTGCTTCGTCGGGACCTTCATCGGCATGCTGCCCGGGTTGGGGCCGATCTCGGCCATCGCCCTGATGATCCCCATCACCTACGGCTTCGATCCGGCGACCGGGCTGATCCTCATGGCCGGGGTCTACTACGGCGCGATCTTCGGCGGCTCGACCTCTTCGATCCTGATCAACGCGCCCGGGGTCGCCGGCACGGTCGCCACGGCCTTCGATGGCTACCCGATGGCCCGGCGCGGCGAGGCCGGAAAGGCCCTGGCGATCGCCGCCTATTCCTCCTTCTCCGGCGGGACCATCGCGGCGATATTCCTGCTGATCGCCGCGCCCTCCCTGGCCATCGTCTCGCTCGCCTTCCAGTCGGCCGACTACTTCGCACTGATGGTCCTGGGCCTGACCGCGGTCGCCGCTTTCGCCGGCAAGGGCAACATCACCAAAGCGCTGCTGATGACCGTGCTGGGGCTCATGCTTTCCACGGTCGGGACCGACGCGGCGGTGGGCATGCAGCGCTTCACCCTCGGCATGCTCGACCTGATCGACGGCATCTCCTTCCTCTTGCTGGCGATGGCGACCTTCGCCCTCTCCGAGGCGCTGATGTCGGTCCTCAAGCCCAAGTCCGATGCCGACCGCCGGCGCGAGATGGAGGCCCAGCAGAACCTCGGCTCCATGAGGGTCAGCCGGGACGAGGTCAAGGAGATGGCGCCGGTGATCGGTCGCTCCTCGGTGCTGGGCTTCTTCATCGGCGTGCTGCCGGGCGCCGGCGCGACCATTGCCAGCTTCCTGGCCTACGGCATGGAGCAGCGCCTGGCCGGGCCGAAGAAGGGTGCCGAGTTCGGCAAGGGCTCGATCCGCGGCCTCTCGGCACCGGAGACCGCCAACAACGCGGCCTGCTCCGGCTCCTTCGTGCCGCTGCTGACCCTCGGCATCCCCGGGTCGGGCACCACGGCGATCATGCTGGGCGCCCTGATCTCCTACGGCATCCAGCCGGGCCCGCGGCTCTTCGTCGACAACCCGTCGGTGTTCTGGGCGGTGATCATCTCGATGTACATCGGCAACGTGATCCTCCTGATCCTGAACCTGCCGCTGATTCCCTACATCGCGCGGATCCTGGCGATCCCCTCGACCATCCTGGTTCCGATGATCCTGTTCTTCTCGCTGATCGGGGTCTACTTCGTCTCCTTCAACACCTTCGACATTCACCTGATGGTGATCTTCGCGGTCGCCGCGGTCGGACTGCGCCTGCTCGACTTCCCCATGGCGCCGATGCTGCTGGGCTTCATCCTGGGCGGCATGATGGAGGACAATCTGCGCCGGGCCCTGAGCATCAACGACGACTCCTGGTCCTTCCTCTGGGCCCGGCCCCTGACACTGTCGATCCTGGCAATCGCGGTGCTGATTCTCGTCCTACCGGCCCTGACTCCCTTCCTGCGGCGCCTGCTGGGCCGACGCCGCGAGACCGCCGGCGAAGGCGGCTGAGGAGGCAACTCGAGAATGGACTATCGCGCGCTCAGTGACGAAGACCTGGAAAGTCACCTCAATCCCAGGGTCGCCGTACCCGATTTCGAGGCGCGCCTCGCAGACTATGCCGCGCGCAGCGCCCGCAGCCGCGCGGAACTAGAGGCGGTGCTGGACCTGCCCTACGGCGAGAGTTCCCTGGAGCGCCTCGACATCTTTCCCGCTGCGGCGCCGGGCGCACCGGTCCAAGTCTTCGTCCACGGCGGCTACTGGCGCGCCCTGGACAAGAGCGATCACAGCTTCGTCGCCGACGCCCTGGTTTCAGCGGGCGCCACGGTGGTCGCGATCAACTACGACCTTTGCCCGGCGGTGACCCTGGATCGGGTCGTGGCGCAGACCCGCGCGGCCATCGCCTGGACTTACCGCAACATCGGCGACTACGGCGGCGATCCGGAGCGGCTCTTCGTCTCCGGGCATTCCGCCGGCGCCCACCTCGCGGTCATGGCGCTACTTGAGGACTGGCCCGGGCAGCACGACCTGCCGCCGGAGCCGATCAAAGGGGTCGCGGCGAGCAGCGGGCTCTACGACCTGGCGCCGGTGCTGAGGATCTCGGTCAACGAGGACGTCCGTCTTACCGCGGACATGGCCGCGCGCAACTCGCCGACATTGCACCCGCCACGGCAGCCCTTGCCGATGCTCCTGGCGGTCGGCGCGGAGGAGCCGGCCGGCTGGATCCAGCAAACCACCGACTTCCGCCAGGCCTTCGAGGCGAGCGCCGGGCCGGCCGAATTCCTTGAAGTGCCCGGCCGCAACCATTTCTCCATGCTCTACGACCTCGCCGATCCGGAGGCGGCGCTCTGCCGCGCGGTCTTGGCGCAGATGGGCCTCGTCTAGGAACCGCTCAGGACCAGCCGAGGTCGGTGCCGCCGTTGCGCGCAGGGTCGAGCTCCGGAGCCGGGCGGCCGAGGGGCTTGGCGCTCTCGGGCGGGTCGCAGGGGAGAAAGGCCCCGCTGCCGCGTTCGACCTGCAACTGGCCATCCTCGATCACGATCCGGCCGCGGTTGATCACGGTCACCGGCCAGCCGGTGATCCGCCGGCCCTCGTAGGGTGTGTAGCCGGCCCGGTCGTGCAGCAGGTCGTAGCTGATCTCGACCGATCTGTCCGGGTCCCAGATCGCAAGGTCCGCGTCGGCCCCCACCGCCAGGCTGCCCTTTCGCGGGTAGAGGCCGTAGAGCTTGGCCGCGTTGGTCGAGGCCAGAGCGACGAAGTCGTTCAGCGACAAGCGGCCGCCGCCCACACCTTCGGAGAACAGCAGGGGCAGGCGCAGCTCCAGGCCCGGTACGCCGTTGGCCATCTCCTTGAAGGTGGTCTTCTCACCTCGGGGCAGCTTGCCGCTTTCATCGAAGCGGTAGGGCGCGTGGTCCGAGGAGAAGACCTGGAAGGTGCCGTTGGCGAGGCCCCGCCACATGGCCTCCTGGTCGGCCGCATCGCGGGGCGGCGGGCTGCAGCAAAACTTGGCACCATCGAGCCCGTCGCGCGCGAGGTCGTCCGCCGTCAGGAAAAGGTACTGCGGGCAGGTTTCGCCGTAGATCTTGAGGCCGCGGGTCTGGGCCTTGCGAATCGCATCCATCGCCTCGGCCGCCGAGACGTGGACCACCAGCAGCGGCACGTCGAGGAACTCGGCGAGGCGGATCGCCCGGTGGGTCGCCTCGCCCTCGGCGGCCCTGGCGTGGCTCAGCGCGTGGTGCTGCGGCAGCACATGGCCGCCCTGCAGCAGGCGGTCGGTCATCCAGGCGATGACGTCGTGGTTCTCGGCGTGGACCATGACCAGGGCGCCCTCGCGCCGGGCAACCGACAGCACGTCGAGCAGCTGACGGTCGTCGAGTTTCAGGCGCTCGTAGGTCATGTAGACCTTGAAGGAGCTGTAGCCGTCGCGGATCAGGGCCGGCAATTCCTGACCCAGGACGCTCTCGCTGGGATCCGAGACGATCAGGTGGAAGGCGTAGTCGATCACCGCCTTGGGGCCGGCGCAGGCGTGGTAGTCCTGGACCACCTGGCGCAGGGACTGGCCGCGGTGCTGGGCGGCGAAGGGAATCACCGTGGTGGTGCCGCCGAAAGCGGCGGAGACCGTGGCCGAGTGGAAGTCGTCGGCGGTCATGACGCCGCCGGAGGAGCGCTGCTCGATGTGGCAGTGGCTGTCGACCCCGCCCGGCAGGACGTAAGCGCCGGCGGCGTCGATCTCCCGCGCAGCGGGTCCGAGGTCGGTCCCGAATGCGGCGATCCGCTCGCCCGCGATCCCGATGTCGCAGCGCATGGTTTCGCTGGCGGTGGCGACGGTGCCGCCGCGCACCACCAGATCGAAGTCGGCCATCCCGCCCCTCCCTGACGTCTTCTCTTCTTTCGCGCTGACGCGCGGGAGCACTCTAGCGCAGCGGCCGGGGCGACGGTCAACGTTTCCAGGGCCGGCCTCTTGCCCCTTGCGGCCCGGCGCGGCCCGGCCAAGAATGCGACTGGGTTTCGGCAGTGAATTCCGGCGCCCCCACGGACGGCAACGAGGAAAGGCCCTGGCATGGAAAGCGGCGGAACCTCCCAGGGCGGCGACGCCTTCATCGAGCGCAGCTTGAACGTCGCCATCCGCGTCGGTTTGGTGCTGCTGCTGATCGCCTGGTGCTTCACCGTCGTGCGCCCCTTCGTCGCGCCGATCATCTGGGGCATCATCATCGCGGTCGCGACCCATCCCGCCTACGTTCGCCTGCAGTGGGCACTCGGGGGTCGAAGCGGCCTGGCGGCGACGGCCTACGTCATCGTCTTCCTGGTGGTGTTGATCACCCCGGCGCTGCTGCTGGCCGGCACCATGGTCGATGCGGTGCGTTTCGTCGCAAACGACCTGAGCGACGGCGTCCTGGACCTGCCGCCGCCACCGACCGAAATCAAGTCCTGGCCCTTCGTCGGCGAGCCGCTGCACGATTTCTGGGTGCTGGCTTCGACCAACATTCAGGAGGCTCTGGGCCAGCTCGAGCCGGAGCTCAAGGTGATCGGCACCTGGCTCCTCAACTTCGTCGGAAAGGTCGCCATCGGCTTGCTGCAGTTCATCGTCGCGGCCTTCATCGCCGCCGCGTTGCTGGTGAATGCAGCCGGCGGCGAGCGGGTTGCGGACGATATCGCGACCCGACTGATGGGGCAGCGGGGACCGGTCTACGCGGACCTGGCGCGCGCCACGATTCGCAGCGTCGCCTACGGAATCCTGGGCGTCGCGCTGATCCAGTCGATCCTCGCCGGGCTCGGCTTCCTGGTCGTCGGACTGCCCGGCGCCGGTCTGCTGGCGCTGATCTGCCTCGTCCTCATCGTCGTGCAAATCGGCCCGGCGCTGGTAATGATTCCGGTCGTGATCTACGAGTTCTACGCCTCTGACATCACGACCGCGATCATCTTCGCCATCTGGTGTTTCCTGGTCACCATCCTCGACAACGTGCTCAAGCCCTTCGTCCTCGGGCGCGGCGTGAAGGTGCCCCTGCTCATCGTCTTCCTAGGCGCCATCGGCGGCATCCTCTCGATGGGAATTCTCGGCCTCTTTGTCGGGCCGGTCGTGCTGGCGCTGGGCTACACCCTTTTCGTCGCCTGGATGGAGGAGGACCAGAAGCGCGCCGCCGTCGCTTCGGACCGGACTTGACGCCGGGGCTCGCCGATCAGCCAGCGTGGGCCCTTGTCGATAGCCCGAAGGTAAACTCGAATCCGACGGCCGGGACGGAGCCTCGGCAGGCAAGGAGGAGGAAATGCTAAAGCGAGAGCAGACCGAGAAAGCCGCGGATCTGATTCTCGAACACTGGCGGACCGGCGGGCAAATCGCCGGCTTGCCGGAGGAGCTCCGCCCGGGAAGCCGCGTGGAGGGCTACGCGATCCAGGCGAGCCTGGAAGAACGCTCCGGCCAGGCTCTCTTCGGATGGAAGATCGCCGCGACCTCGGAGGGCGGGCAGCGCCATATCGGCGTCGACGGACCCCTCGCCGGCCGCCTGCTGGCCGATCGGGTGATCGCGCCCGGCGAGACGCCGACCTTGAGCGGGAACCACATGACCGTCGCGGAGTCGGAGTTCGCCTTTCGCATGGGCAAGACCCTGCCGGCGCGCGCCGAGCCCTACGCCGTCGATGACCTGCTGGACGCGGTCGGGTCCCTGCACCTGGCG
This sequence comes from Kiloniellales bacterium, assembly GCA_030067055.1. Next base: position 6,174 of record JASJAL010000206.1, read on the forward strand.
ATCGAGCTGCCGAGCTCGCGTTTCCTGGATTTCGCCAAGGTCGGGGCGGCGCAGCTGATCGCCGACAACGCCTGCGCCCATCAGTTCCTGCTCGGCCCCGCGGTCGAGGCGGACTGGCGCGATATCGACCTCAGCCAACATCCGGTGACCGGCCGGGTCCACGGCAAGCTCACGGAGGAAGGCAGTGGCGCCGCCGTGCTCGGGGACCCGCGCGTGGCCCTGACCTGGCTGGCCAACGAGCTTTCCGGTCTCGGCATCGACCTCGCCACCGGCCAGGTGGTGACCACCGGAACCTGCACCGTGCCGCTTTCGATCGCGCCGGGCGACCGGGTCGAGGCCGACTTCGGCCGGCTCGGTCAGATCGGACTCAGCCTCGGAAGCTAGAGCGCGAACTCACAAACCTGAAGCGGCATAGCTGCCTCGGAGAATGTCCGGACTTGCGGAGGGATCGGACGCTCGCTGGTGCGCCTCAGAAAGAGCAAATTCGACCCAAACCGGTAATTCCACATCGATAGACTTGCCTTCTGCCCAAACGTAATATCCCTTTCCTACAAGCGCGTCCTGCAGGAAACCGGTAGGATGACGGAAGAACGGGTCCACCGAAGGCTTGCGGTTATTCTTGCCGCGGACGTGGTCGGGTATAGCCGGCTCATGGATGTGGACGAGGAAGCGACTCTCCGCACGCTCAAGGCCCATCGCCAGATCATTGATCGGCTGGTCACAAGCCACAGCGGGCGTGTGTTCGGTTCTGCCGGCGACAGCGTGATCGCCGAGTTTTCTAGCCCGGTGGAGGCGGTGCGCTGCGCCGTCGAAATCCAACAAAACCTCGAAAAGAGCAATGTCGAACTGCCGGAGAGTCGCCTCATGCGCTTTCGCATAGGCATCAATCTGGGCGACGTCATGGTCGAGGATGATGATCTCCTCGGCGACGGGGTAAACGTGGCGTCCCGACTGGAGGGCCTGGCCGATCCCGGCGGCATCTGTGTCAGCGGAACGGTTTATGATCAGGTCGCGGGCAAGATCTCACACGCCTTCAAGTTCATGGGCGAGCAAACACTCAAGAACATCGAGGGACCGGTTCGCGCTTATCGCGTTTCTATCGAACGAGCGAAGCCGAAGACGTCCGCGAGGGTGCGCGCTTCGTCTGCGCTCGAATTCGCTCCCCCCGAGCGGCCGTCGATCGCGATTGTCCCTTTCAAGAGTTTGGGGGCCGATCCCGACAAAGACTATATTGCAGATGGCATCAGACTCGGGATTTCGGCGACGTTGACTCAGCTTTCCGGACTATTTCTGGTCCATGCTCCTGCCCTCAATGCTTACCGTGGGAAAGACGTGTCCGCCTCATCGGTGGGCGCCGAATTGGATGCTCGCTACATCCTGGAGGGAGCTGTGCAACAAGCCGGGAATCGCGTCCGGGTCACCGTGCAGCTCACCGATGTCGATGTCCAGCGAACGATACTGGCTGAACGCTACGATCGCGTTCTCGTTGATATTTTTCAGTTACAGGATGAAATTACCAGGGAGGTCATATCATCGCTAAATATCAAACTGGCAACTAACGAAAGAAATAGAGTTTGGTTTGGGAAACTCAACAGCCCCGAAGCGGTGGAATATTATTATCGTGGCGCCAGCCACTTTTACGAACTCAACAAAGACGACAATGCGACTGCGCGGAATTTGTTCGAGCAGCTTTACCGTGTTCAGCCAGACTCAGTGGTGGGTCCGAGCTATGTTTCAGTGACACATTGGATGGATGCTTTCTTTGATTGGACGGACCCTGAGGCCGGATCCATGGAGCAGGCAGCCGCCTGGGCGAAGAAGGCGATGCAGTACGAGGAGAACAACGGTATCGGTCATGCTGTCTTTGGACACCTGCAGCTTCTCGAAGGCAAATATGATGAAGCGCTTGCGACCTGTTCAACGGGGGCCAAGCTTCGTTCGAGTTGCCCACTGGCACACGGCCTCTTGGGGCTTGTGCTCAACTATTGCGGCGATGCAAAGTCGGCGGTCAAAAGCGTCAAGGAGGCCCTTCAGCTAGAGAAGGTTTATCCAGTCTGGTTAATCGATATTCTTGCGGTTGCCTACCGGGATTGCGGTGAAGTCGAGCTCTCGATTCCAGCGGCGAAAGAGTCGCTGCGGCTCAACCCCCAGAACAATGATGCACGGTTAATTCTTTGCAGCGATTACAAACTTACGGCGGACCATGACCAGGCCCGGCGCATTGCAGACGAAATCATCGCGAGCAACCCCACGTTTCGCCTATCCGACTATGCCAAGAGCCAGCCGTATAAGAACCCGGCGGCGCTCGATCGCCTGATGGATATCCTTCGTGAAGCTGGTCTTCCAGACTGACCACCGCCAGTCTTTCGCGGCCTTCGTCTCGTCAATTTGCGTACGCTGAAGGGACCGGAGCGAACAGGATACTGCTCCGTCTGAGGCTGTGCACTGAACCGAAGGATACCCAAACTCATTTGGCCGAATTCGAGAAGAAACTTCATCCAGCTTATGCCCGCTTCTCGCTATCATTCCCCCTATCGCAATCGTCTTGAGAAGATCTGAAGCTGGGTGATGGCCGGACGTTCTCCGGGCCGGTCCTACCCACTCAGATTCTTGAAGACAAAGCCGCGCCCGCGCCCGCGGGATGGAGATTGGCCGTCCGATCGGCGCGCCGAAGGGTCGGCCTGGCAGCAGCGATGCCGTGACAGCGACCGCGGTCCTCAGCCCTGGACCGAGCCGGTCGAGTGGGCCTCGTAGAACTGCTCTTCCTTGGAGACTTTGCGCTTGGGGACCGGGTCGTGAGCCCGCCAGTAGTTGGAGGCCGCGGCTACGCCGCTGCCAGGCTGCACCTCGACGCCGACGTCGAGCATGGCCATCTCGGCGCCGGCGAGGGCGCCCATCAGCATCAGCTCGTTCAGGTCGCCCAGGTGGCCAATGCGGAAGAGCTTGCCGGCGACAACGGACAGCCCCGCGCCGAGCGCCAGGTTGTAGCGCCGGAAGGCCACGTCGATGACGTGGGCGCCGTTGATGCCCTCCGGCACCATCACCGCGCTCACGGTGTCGGAGTACCACTTCGGCTCCGTGGCGCAGAGCGGCAGCCCCCAACCTTCGGTCACCGCCGCGCGCACCCCTTCGGCGAGGTAGTTGTGGCGGGCAAAGATGTTCTCGAGCCCCTCCTCGAAGATGATGTCGAGGGATTCCCGCAGGCCGTAGAGCATCGGCAGCGCCGGCGTGTAGGGGAAGTAGCCGCCGGCGTTGGTGGCGATCATGTCGGCGAGGTCGAAGTAGCAGCGCCGCGACTCGGCGGTCTTGCTCGCCTCCAGGGCCTTGGGGCTGACCGCCAGGATGCCCAGGCCGGCCGGCAGCATCAGCCCCTTCTGCGAGCCACTGACGGCGAGGTCGACGCGCCACTCGTCCATGCGGAAGTCGATGCTGGCGAGCGAGCTCACCCCGTCCACGCAGAGCAGGGCCGGATGGCCGACGTCGTCCATCACCTTGCGCAGCCCGGCGATGTCGCTGGTCACGCCGGTCGCGGTCTCGTTGTGGCAGGCGAGAATCGCCTTGATCTCGTGCTTGGTATCGGCGCGCAGGATTTCCTCGGTCCACTCCAGCGGCACGCCTTCGCCCCAGGGCACCTCCTGGATCTCGACGTCGAAGCCAAGCCGCTGCGCCATGTCGATCCAGAGATAGCTGAACTGGCCGAAGCTGGACGCGAGGACCTTGTCGCCCGGCGACAGGGTGTTGGTCAGCGCGGCCTCCCAGGCGCCGGTGCCGGAGGAGGGAAAGATGAAGACCTGCCCGGTGTCCGTCTTGAACACCTTCTTCAGGTCGCTCAGCACGCTCTTCGAGAGGTCCGGGAACTTGGAGGAGCGGTGGTCCTCCATGGCGACGATCATGGCGCGCTGGACCCGGTCGGGAATGTTGGTCGGTCCCGGAACGAAAAGGAAATTGCGGCCGGTGGTCTGCCTCACGGCGATCCTCCCTCGGTTCTGTTTTTGGCTCGGGCGACCAAGGCCGTTTCGTCCACGGCCCGGTCGCGGCCCGTCGAAGCTTAGACGACCATGCCCGGATAGATCGGGAAGCGGCCGCAGAGCGTGTCGACCCTGGTCTTGACCTCCGCCTCGGTGGCGCTGTTGTCATCGGGGTTTTGCGCCAGACCGTCCAAGACCGTGGTGATCAACTCGCCCACCAGCCGGAACTCGGCGGCGCCGAAGCCCCGGGTCGTGGCCGCCGGCGTACCCAAGCGGATGCCGGAGGTCACCATGGGCTTCTCGGGATCGAAGGGCACGCCGTTCTTGTTGCAGGTGATCCCGGCCCGATCGAGGCTCTCTTCCGCATCTCGCCCGGTCAGGCCCTTCGGGCGCAGGTCGACCAGCAGGAGATGCGTGTCGGTGCCGCCGGAGACGATGTCGAAGCCGCCCTCCAGCAGGGTCCCGGCGAGGATCTTGGCGTTGTCG
>JASJAL010000207.1 GCA_030067055.1 Kiloniellales bacterium
TGACCAGCGGCAGGCCGAGGCCGGTGCCTTCGAAGCGGCGGTTGTGCCGGCCTTCGATCTGTTCGAAGCGAGCGAAGGCCTTCGGAATATCTTCGGCGGCGATGCCGATACCGCTGTCGGCGATCTGGAGAACGTAGCCGCCCGCGCGGTCGAGCCAGGCGGAAACCGTGATGCGCCCGCCTGGTGGCGTGAACTTGACCGCGTTGGACAGCAGGTTGGTCAGGATCTGCTTCAGCATCCGCGGGTCGGCGAACAGCAACGGCAACGGCGGGGCGGGAAGGTCGCTGGTCATCTCCAGCTCGCCGGTCATTGCCCGCGGCGCCATCAGGCGAAGGCAGCTCGCAACCGTACAGTGAAGATCGATCTCGGCCTCGTTGAGCCGGGCAACGCCGGCCTCGATCTTGGAGAGATCCAGAATGTCGTTGATCAGGTTCAGCAGGTGCTGGCCGGAGTTGTGGATGTCCTTGACGTAGTCTTCCGCCTGGGCCGGCTCATCGGGGCGCAGCCGCTCGTCCAGCAGGATCTCGGCGAAGCCGATGATGGCGCTGAGCGGCGTGCGCAGCTCGTGGCTCATGTTGGCCAGGAACTCGGACTTGGCCCGGTTGGCGATTTCCGCCTGCTCCTTGGCGAGCAGCAACGCCGACTCGCGCTGCTTGAGCTCCCGGGTCCGTTCCTCGACCCTCAGCTCGAGGTCGTCGCGGGCTCGGCGCACGTTTTCTTCCGCCCGCTGGCGCTCGGTGATGTCCTGGACAACGCCGCGCTGCGCCGTGGCACGCCCGTCGGCGTCTTTGACCACTCGCCCCAGCTCCAGGACGTGGCGGATCTCGCCATCGGGCCGAACGATGCGGTACTCGATCTCGAAATCGCAGCCCGCTTCGTCGAAGCGCTCGAATGCGGCCGCCACGCGTTCGCGGTCGCCCGGGTGGATGACCTTTTCGAGCTGCTCCTCCATCAAGGCATGAATCTCGTCCGGCCCGACCCCGTGGATGCGGGCGTACTCCGGAGAGCAGGAGATCAGGCGGTTCTCGGGAATCGACCAGTCCCAGTTGCCAATCTTGGCCAGGGCCTGCGCCTCCGCCAGCGCGCTCCGGCTGTGCTGGAGCTCCTGCTGGGCTTCGATCTGATGGGTGATGTCGCGGCCGCTGCCGCGGTAGCCGCGGAACTGGCCGTCGGCGCCGAAGATGGCCTTGCCGTTGATCGAGAGGTGCACGACGCGTCCGTCCTGTCGCCGACGCGGATGCTGGAAGTCGCGGAAATCGCGGTGGGCAGCGAGGTCGGCGAGGTGCTGGCACCAGGCTTCCGGGTCGACGCCGGGTATCGGGGTCTCCTCTCGGGTCTTGCCCAGCAACGTATCCTGCGGGACCCCGGTGACTGGCGTGAATCGATCGGAGAAATGCGAAAAGCGCAGGTTCTCGTCCATCTCCCAAAACCAGTCCGAACTGGCATGGGCGAAATCCTCGAAGCGCTGCTCGATCTGTTGGGCGTCGTTGCGGCGCACCTCGGCTAGGCGCTCGAGGAGCCCGTTGAGGCTGCCGGCCAATTCGCCGATCTCGTCGTCCCGGCTGAGGGCTAGCTTGTGCCGCTCGGGATGGTTGGGATCATCGTGGGCCGCATGTAGCCTCTCGCGGATCTCGAGAAGCGGTGCGACGACCAGGCGCCGATGGGCGAAGACGGTGACGGCCGACACGAAGACCGAGATGATGAGGACCAGACCGCCGATCCGAAGGACGAAGGCATGGAGCTCCTCGATCACATTGCGGGCGTCCAGGCGCAGGACCGCAGTGTAGGGTAAAGCCCTTGTACCCTTCGGCCAGAGGACCTCATAGATCACGCCGTCGATCCGCGATCCGCTCTCAATCCGGTCCAGGTTCAGGTCGGGTGGGGCCAGCGAGGGGGCCTCGCCAAAGCTTATGAGGCGTTGGCCCTGGGCACCATAGAGAGTTGCTCCCAGGATTTCTGCTTCACGGAGGGCTTTCGACTTCTTCTCGAAGATCTCCTCCAAGGAATGGTGATCGTGCCGCTGGAGACTGAAGGCCAGCGCGCGCGTGCCCTCGTCTGCGAGCCGGTCATAGAGCTGGGCTTGCTGGCGCAGGTAGGAGGGCACCAGGATCGCCGCCTCGATCACCAGAATACTGAGGCAGACGATTAAGGTGATCTTGAAGCAAAGGCGGCAACTCGAAACGAGCTGCAGCCTGTCCATAAATAGATTTCTGACCCGCATGCCGGCTACGACTTCTGTCTCACCTGTTGCGTGGGAGCGAGAGGAAGTTTCCTCAAAAATAAAACCCGATTTGTAGGTATTTATCACCAGTATATGCTCTACCAATTCATATAAACTTAATGACCAAAGCCGGCTATATGTTTACTTTTATTTGGTTTTTCTGCGAAATGCGGGCGCAAAGCGGCCCGGACCGGCCGCATTTTTGTGCCGCAAAGCCATTGGCAGCGGGGTTCAGCCTGTGTTATCGCAGGGGCGGAAGCGAAAAGGGGCGAGGACGTCTTCCCATGTACGAAGCCGGCCGATTGCGACGACGACGAGTGCCGTGCGCCTTGGGCGCCTAGGCCCCGTCCGTTCGTCTGTTGCATCACGCTCGGTTTCAATTCCTATCCACCAGCGTCAGATCTTCAGGAACGACGGCCAGGGCCGTCGAAGACCTTCTTCAGATTGCAAGCTGTGCGGCTCGAGAGTCGCGAAAGGCTTCCGAAGCGAGATGACGCGATGCAGATCCAGATCCTTCCGGAACGGTCCCAAGATCACCAGCTGATCGAGCCTTTGCTCGACCTGACCTTCGGCGCGGAGCGGCACAAACGAACGACTTACCGGCTGCGCGAAGGGATTGCGCCCCTGCCGGAGCTCTGCCTGGTGGCGCTTGATCCCGATCAGGCCCTGCTGGCCTCGCTCCGGTTCTGGCCGGTCATGGTCGCCTCGGCGCCTGCGATCCTGCTGGGTCCTCTGGCCGTTGACCCCAGGCTTCAGGGCCAGGGCATTGGTCGCCGCCTGCTGCGGCACGCCCTGGCGGAGGCAAGGCGGCTCGATCACCGCCTCTGCGTCGTGGTCGGCGATCCCGCGTATTACGGGCCCTTCGGCTTCCGCTCCGCGGTCGCTGCCGGGCTCGTCATGCCCGGACCGGTCGATCCGGTTCGATTTCAGGTTCTCGAGCTGAGGCCAGGGGCCCTCGAAGGGCTGCGGGGCGCCGTGGAGGCTGTGTCAGATGATCCCGGGACGGTGCAAACCGCGGCCGGTCGCGACGCCTGAACGCGGCAGGATCGTTCAGAAGCCGATCACCCTCCTGCGCTTCTGCTTCGGGGCCGGGCGGTCGATGTCCGTATAGATGCCGGTTCGTTTGCGCTTGATCTCAATGCCCTCGCGCGGCAGCTCGGCACCCGGCGGCAGGTCGTCCGGGTTCTTCCAGGCGCCGAAGGGAAGCGGCCCGACCTCGCCGCTGCGCTCGACCACGCGGGTGGTGTTCCAGGTATGCTGGATATAGACGTTGGCGCCAGGGGACAGGATTTCTTCGTCTTCCTCCTGAAACTGGACGATCGTGACGCTACGGCCGTCCTTGAGCGTGACCAGGTACTCGATCCCGTCATTGCCGCTGATCGCCTCTTCGACGAAGTAGCCGATGGCCGCACCGACAACCCCTCCGACGAGGGATCCGGCGGGCCCGAGCTGTCCGCCGAGAGCCATGCCGCCGCTGAATCCGCCGGCCAAACCGCCGACGGTGATGCCGACGCCGCGGTTGCGTTCCCGGATATTCACCGGCCTTGACGTCACGACCTCGCCTTCAACCACCTCGAAGAGGGTGCTGGATTCCTCGGCGGGATAGGTGTCCTGGTCCGGCGTGCCGCAGGCTACAAGGGAAAGAGCGACAAGGGCTACAACGCCGGTTCGGCGCAAAGTCGCTTCCGTTCCTGTCGCCCGGGTCAGCTTCATGCCTAGATGATAACACGAAATCTACGTGGAAATTCCATTAGATACGCGTGGCGAGGCGGCAAAGATCAAACTTCGCGCACCCCGCAGGCGCTCTTTGGGTGCGATTGTTCCTTGGGCTACCTACTTCTGGTGCTGGTTCTTCGGGGCTTGCTGGCCGCTTGCGATGGAAGATGCCGTTCTCGGCCCGGGTCGTGAGGAGGATCCACCAGTCCTGAGGCTCACCGCGCGTCGGAACCGCTCCGTGAGAAGAACGCGGTCAGCTCGTCGTCGGCGATGGCTTCGGCGGCGAAGCCGAAGGTTCCCCGGTCGCGCATCTCCTCGGCGGCCCGGCGGAGCGTACCCAAGACCGTGCGCATCAGGCAGCCGCCGACACTCACTCGCTTGACCCCGACGGCCTCCAAACGGGCGAGGGACAAGGGCGCGCCCGCCAGACCCATGACGACGTTCAGGGGACCATCGACCTCGCGGGCCAGGACGGCGATGGAGTCGAGATCCCGGACGCCGGGCGCGTAGAGACAGTGGGCGCCGGCCTCGCGGAAGAGGTTGAGGCGGCGGACCGCTTCGGCCAGGGGATCCGGGTGGCCGACCAAGAAGGCCTCGCTGCGCGCCGTCAGGGTGTAGGCGAAGCCGGTGGCCTCGGCGGCTTCGGCCGCGGCGGCGATGCGCTCGGCTGCGAAGCGGGCGTCGAGCAGGCGGGGCTCGGGCTCGTAGGCGACGTCCTCGATGCTGCCGCCGACGGCGCCGGCCTCGGCCGAGAGCCGGATGGTCTCGGCTGCGGCCACGGGCGTCTGGCCGTAGCCGGCCTCCAAGTCGGCACTGACCGGAAGATCGACCGCTGCCGCGATGGCGGCGGTCGCGGCGAGGTTCTCTTCACGGCTCAACGCGCTGCTGGCGTCGGGCCGGCCCAGGGCGTAGGCGATGCCGGCGCTGGTGCTGGCCAGGGCCGGGAATCCGGCGGCGGCCAGGAGCCTGGCACTGCCCGCGTCCCAGGCGTTGGGCAGGATGAAGGCCTCCGGCGCCTCGTGCAGCCTGCGGAAGGTCTCGGCCTTGGCGGCCTGGGTCTTGGTCATGGTCCGACTCCCTCGTCGCCTTGCTCAGTCGCTGCAGTTTCGACTGGGGCTACGGCCTTGTCATGCGGAAACGATTCGCTTATCATCGAAATATGATTGCAGAACCTTCCACCGCCATTGCTGCGGCGCTGATCGGCGTGCCGGCGCGCGCCAACATCCTCGGCGCCCTAATGGACGGCCGCGCCCTGACCGCCAGCGAACTGGCCTACCATGCCGGCGTCTCGCCCCAGACCACTTCCAGCCACCTCGCCAAGCTGGCCGACGCCAAGCTGATCGCGGTCGAGAAGCAGGGCCGGCACCGCTACTACCGGCTGGCCGGCGCGGCGGTTGCCGAGGCGCTGGAGCTGCTGGCCCTGATCGTGCCGCAGCAAGCGGTTCCGCCGCGGCGCCGCTCCCCCGAGGTCGAGGAGACCCGGGCCGCGCGCTTTTGCTACGACCACCTCGCCGGTGCCTTGGGCACCGGTCTGACCGAGGCCATGCAGGCCAAGGGCCTGCTTCTGCCGGCGGTGCATGACTTCGAGGTCACCGCCGCGGGCGAAGCCTTCTTCCGCGAACTGGGGCTCGAGCCGGAGAAGCTTCTCAGGTTGCGCCGCGCCTTCGCCCGGCAATGCCTGGACTGGAGCGAACGCCGCCCGCACCTGGCCGGCTCGCTCGGCGCCGGCTTCGCCGAGATCGCGCTGAAGCGGCGCTGGATCCGGCGTGCCAAGGAAGGCCGCCGGGTTTTCGTGACTCCTGAGGGAGAGGCGGCCTTCCGGGACCTGCTCGACTTCGACTTCGCAGCCCGGGCTGCCGGCCGTCAGCCGGCCCAGAAAATCGAGTCCGGCGCGCAGACGTAGGTCTCGTAGTAGGAGACGTAGAACAGGAGCAGGCCAACCGCGGCCGCCAGGCTGGCCAGGAACTGAAGTCCGCGCCGGGGGACCTTAGGCTTCAAACGGTCGTAAGCCGGACCGGTCAGCCCTGTCTGACGCAACGCGCGGCGGTCGCCTGGGATGCTGAGGAGGCGCAGCATCGTCCAATAGCAGAAGATCATGGCAACAACCCAGGTGCCCAGGAAGAAGGCCTTCCAAAGCGCGGTGTTGCATTGGTCGAGATAAATGACGAACACGGGCGTCCTGCCTGACCCTGTCCAGGGATTGTGTCCGGGCGCTCCGATTGTCCCTCGAATCGCGCGGCGGCCCAAGGCCTGGTCGTGACCGCTCCGCACCGAATCCGTGATAAGCGTGAATCAGGTCCGGAAGTTCATCCTTAGGCCAGAGCCAGGTCCTTGAGCACGCATTTCGTCGTCTCGTGCCAATCGGCGACCGGCGTCACCCAGTCTGGGATCTCGTCGAGGCCGGGCTGCTCGCCGAAGAGGTAGAGCCTGGCCACCGAGCTGCGCAGGTGCTCGAGGACGTCGAGCCTGTCGTCGACGAAGTGCGTGATCTTGAGCTGACGGCAGTGGCCGAGCTTCTGCGCGCGCTCCAGGCAGAATCGAAGGTGCGCGCGCGGCAGCCCGGTCTCGCCGTAGAAGTCCCAGTGCCTGAGCCATTGCTTGGTCTTGTCCTGGACCTTGGGGCCGGCCTTGGAGACCAGCCAGGCCCGCCCGGCAAAGGCCGACACCAGGGTTCGCACGCCCTTGAAGGCGCCGGGGCTGGGCGGTGTCTGCAGGGCCTTCTCCAGGCCGCCGCTCAGGAAGGAGGTGTCGGCCTTGCCTCCCTGGACCGGCGTCATGATCACCCGGCCGATGTCGATGCCGATCCGCGGCTCGCTGTTTCGATGCTTTTTCATGGCCGTAAATCTAGGGCGGCCAACCATATAGCAGAACTATTTATTCTCTATATATTATAAATAGAAGTTATAGTAAGCTTACGCGACCCGGCGGAAAGGCGGCATCGGCGTCATGCGATCGGATTGGCTGCAGGCCTTTTTGGCGTTCAGCGAGAGCAGGAACTTCACGCGCGCGGCCGAGGGGCTGCACATCTCGCAGCCGGCGCTTCACGTGAAGATCTCGAAGCTGTCGGACTGGCTGGGCCAGCCGCTCTATCGCAAGCTCGGCCGAAACCTGGTTCTCACGCCTGCCGGGGAAAGAGTCGCGGCCTACGCCCGCGAAGAGCGCGAGCGCTCGCTCGCCTTCATCGAAGAGCTGAGGACCGGGGTCAGCCGGACCCCGGTCGTGCTGTGCGCCGGGACAGGTGCCTACCTCTATCTGCTGGGTCCGGCGATATCGGCGTTCTCGGAACGGGCGGCCTGGCCGCTCAGGCTGATCACCGGCGATCGGGACCGCACGGTGGAGCTGCTGCTGACCGGCGAGGCCCATCTCGGCGTCACGGCGCTCGATGCGGTGCCCGACGGGATCGTGGCGGAGGAGCTGGTCGCCGTGGAGCAGGTCCTGGCGCTGCCCCGAGATCATCGCCTCGCCAAGAAGCGCAAGCTCAAGCTGGCCGACCTGCAAGACCAGGCCCTGGTCGTACCGCCGCAGCACCGGCCCCACCGTATCATGCTGAACCAGATGCTGGCCGACGCCGGCGTCTCCTGGCGGGTCGCGGTCGAGGCCGGCGGCTGGGAGCTGATGTTGCACTTCGCGGGCCTCGGGATCGGTCTCGCGATCGTCAACGGCTGCTGCCGCCTGCCGTCCGGTCTGATCGCAAAACCCTTGGAAGAGCTTCCGAGTGTCCGCTATCAGGTGCTGCATCGGACCGGAAGCCAGCCGCACGCCGGGGTGGCCGATCTGAGGAGGCGACTGCAGATCAACCGCGACGCCTGGCGCTCGCTTCCCGTCGACGGGGTCTGATCGTGTCCGAGCGTTCCATTCGCTTGAGCCGCCTGGTCGCGCACGCTTTGCGCCATCGGCCCGAGCGCTACGGCTTGAAGCTGGACAGCGACGGCTGGGTCGAGGTGGAAACGCTGGCGGGCGCGCTGGCCGGCCATGCGCCCGGGTGGTCCGACCTCTCCGGCCAGGAGATCCGGAACATGGTCGCGGCGGCGGACAAGCAGCGCTACGAGATCCGCGTCGACCGGATCCGCGCGCGTTACGGACACTCGCTTCCGGAAAAGGTCGAAGGGGTTCCCGCCGTCCCGCCCGAGCTGCTGTATCACGGCACGACCCCGGAAGCGCTGCCCAGGATTCGTGCGGAGGGCCTCAAGCCGATGCGGCGTCACTACGTGCATCTCTCTCCCGATCCTGAGACGGCGAGCCTTGTCGGCGGACGCCGAAGCGAGACCCCGGTCATCGTCGAGGTCCATGCCGGGCGGGCCCATGCCGAGGGACTGGCATTCTACCGGGGCAACGATCAGGTCTGGCTCTCCGACCCGATCCCGCCCCGCTTTCTGCGACTGCCGGACGAGTAGACGGCGCGCCGCGTCGGCCTTTCGGCGGTTGCTGACAGCCTCCTGGCACGAGGCCCTGGCCTTTGTGGTCGGAAGGGCTGGCCGCCGGGTGTTCCGTTCCTCTATCCTCGCCGCTCCCTCGGCCGGCAATCCCGATGAGCCATGACGCCCTCCTCCGCTGCGCTTCCCGTGATTCCCAATCCTGCGGCGCGGCGCCTGCTGCTTGAGGCCCAGGGTCTGACGGCGGACCCGGCGCGCAAGCAGGACGGCGCCGGGCTGCTGCGCATGATCGAAGATCTGGGCTACGTCCAGGTCGACAGCATCAACACGGTCGAGCGGGCCCACCACCACATCCTCTTCAGCCGCAACCAGACCTACCGCCAGCCCCAGCTGGCGCGCCTGCTGGAGGGGGAGGCGGCGCTGTTCGAAAACTGGACCCACGACGCCGCGATCATCCCCAGCCGCTTCTATCCCTTCTGGCGGCAACGCTTCGAACGGGAAAAGGCGCGCCTTGCCGAGCGCTGGCGTAAGTTCCGCCGCGTCGGGTTCGAAGGCTACTTCGAGGCGGTTCTGGAGCGCATCGCCCGCGAAGGCCCGCTGATGGCCCGCGACTTCGGCGAGGACGGCAAGAAGAACAGCGGCGGCTGGTGGGATTGGCATCCGGAAAAGACCGCCCTGGAGTACCTCTGGCGCACCGGCGCCCTGGCGGTCGCCCGACGCGAGGCCTTTCAAAAGGTCTACGACCTGCCCGAGCGGGTGATTCCGGAACGGCACAGGGGGCCGCGGCCCGATCACGAGGCCTTTGTCGACTGGAAATGCCGCAGCGCGCTCGAGCGCCTGCGCTTCGCGACCTGGGGCGAGCTGGCGGCTTTCTGGGGCACGCTCACGCCCGCCGAGGCCAAGGCCTGGTGCCAGCGGGAGCTGGGCCGCTCGATCCTACAGGTGGCGGTCGAACCGGCCGACGGCGGCAAGCCGCGGTCTGCCTTCGCACCGATCGACCTCCTTGACCGGCTCGCGACCCTGCCCGAGCCGCCGCCGCGGATCCGTGCGCTCAACCCCTTCGATCCGGTGATCCGCGACCGGGCGCGCCTGGAGCGGCTTTTCGGGTTCCACTACCGGATCGAGGTCTTCGTGCCGGCCGCGAAACGGCGCTACGGATACTACGTCTTCCCGCTGCTCGAGGGCGCGCGCCTCATCGGCCGGCTGGACATGAAGCATGACCGCCAGGCCGATGGCGCCCTCCGGGTGACCGGCCTCTGGCTGGAGCCGGGAATCAAGATGACGCGCGGACGCACCGATCGCCTGACGGCCGAGCTCTTGCGCATTCGTAGGTTTGTCGGCGCCGAAATCCTGGACTTCGATCCGGCGCGTTTGAACGGGCCGGTGGCGCCATGATGTTGGGGGCCGGCTAGGGGGCCGTCACCCGGAGCTCAAGCGTCTTCCTCGTCGTCCAGCTGCTTCAGCAGCCACTCGCTGGTCTCTTTGCTCGGCACCACCGGGACGATCTCGAAGTCGATCAGCTCGCCCCAGTTGGCGACCCACTGCTGCAAGAGGCGGGCGTCCTCGCACTCCATGAGCTGGAAGCAGCGGTCGAAGTTCGCCTCGATCCAGCTGCCGACATAGGTCAGACCCTCGGGCGCCATGCGGCCTTCCGCGCGAAAGCGCCGGTAGACCGCCTTGGCGTCCCGTCCCCGAAACCGCTCGATCACCATGAAGAGCACGATGTCTTCCCCCGCGCCGTCTTGGCCTTACTGGCCCTCGCGGAGCCAGGCGAAGCCGAGGGAGGCGAGGGCGAGGAGAAGGAAGAGCAGGGGCGAGATCAAGGGTACCTGGTCGACGCCGGTGACGACGTAGCTGTTGCTGCCCTGCAGGCCGATCCAACCGCGGCCGTGGCGGTCGCGGCCCGACTTGACCTTGCGCAGCTCCGGCAGGCCGTCCTCGGCGAGGTTCACCACGGTGCCGCCGCTTTCCTCGGCCAGCGGGGCGAGGACCTCACCGGTGGCGCGCAGGTCGGCGAACTCCAGCGGATTCACCGCGCCCGAGGCGGCCAGCGCCGTGTGCTGTCCGTCGGTGACCCGGTAGAGGCCGAGCTCGCCGGCGGGCGCGGCGGCGGTCGCCCGGCCGTCGTCCCGAGGCTGCAGCAGGAGCTCGCTGATCTCGCCCGAGGGAGCGGTGATCTCGACCGACACCGCCTCGGGAGAGAGCGAGCGGCGCTCGATCTG
>JASJAL010000195.1 GCA_030067055.1 Kiloniellales bacterium
AGCAGGTAGAGGAAATCGCGCCGCGTTTCGCCCTCTCCGCCGTGTGGCTGTTGCGCGGTCTCTGCCATGTCTTGTGATCCCTCCAAAGATTAAGTGGTCCGGGTTCCGAAGACCGGTGGTTTCTTCTTGGCCGCCGAACGAGCGCTCATTAGTTATACGCCTGAACCGCCACGGCAGACGCCATTCTGGCCGCGTGACGCGGGCCTTGCCTCGCGGCACGCATATAGAGGAAATTCCCGGAGAAAGCAAAACCTCTAAGCCCCTTCGAAAGACCCTGCTTCGCCCGGATGACAAGACCTTGCGCCTGGTCCTCTTCCAGCCCGACATCCCGCAAAACGCCGGTGCGCTGATGCGCTTGGCGGCCTGCCTCGGCGTCGCCGTCGACGTTATCGAGCCCTGCGGATTTGCTCTATCCGATAAGCGCATGAAACGGGCCGGCCTCGACTACCTGGATCTGGCCGCGATCACCCGTCACCGCTCCTGGACTGCCTATCGCGAGGCGGCACCCGGCCGACTTTTGCTGCTGACCACCGCGGGCGATATCCGCCATTGCGATTTTCTTTACAAACCCTGTGACAGTCTTATGGTCGGCCGCGAAAGCGCCGGCGTCCCACAGGACGTGCACGACGCCTGCGACGCCCGATTGCGAATTCCAATGAGGTCCGGCCTCCGCTCGCTCAACGTGGCCACGGCGGCGGCGCTGGTGCTGGGGGAAGCTCTGCGCCAGACCGGACTCTTTCCCGAAGGAGAGGCATGAACGACGTCACGACAAGCGAGCAGCAGCGGCGCGCAGCGGCCTGGTTCGAAGAGCTGCGCGATTCGATCTGCGCCGAGTTTGAGAAGATCGAAGACGAGCTGATCGGCGACAACGCCACCCGCTTCGCCCACATGCGCCCCGGGCGCTTCAAGCGCAGCGAGTGGCAGCGCGAAGGCGGCGGCGGCGGCGTCATGTCGGTGATGCGCGGCCGTGTCTTCGAGAAGGTCGGGGTCAATATTTCGACGGTCTGGGGCCGCTTCTCGCCGGAGTTCGCCAAGCAGATTCCCGGTGCCGCAGAGGACCCGAGCTTCTGGGCGAGCGGCATCAGCCTGGTCGCCCACTTGCAGTCGCCCCTGGTTCCGGCGGTGCACATGAACACCCGCCACATCGTCACCACCAAGTCCTGGTTCGGCGGCGGCGCCGACCTGACGCCGATGTTCCCCGAAGACCAGGACACCGAGGACTTTCACGCGGCGCTGAGGGAAACCTGCGAGCGCCACGGCGCGGACTACTACGATCGATTCAAGGCCTGGTGCGACGAGTATTTCTACCTGAAGCACCGCGAGGAGCCGCGCGGCGTCGGCGGGATCTTCTACGACAACCTGGAAAGCGGCGACTGGGAGGCGGACTTCGCCTACACCCAGGACGTCGGCCGCTGCTTTCTGGACATCTATCCCAAGATCGTGCGCCGCCACATGGGCCGGCCCTGGAACGAGAAGCAACGCGAGCATCAGCTGGAGCGGCGTGGTCGCTACGTCGAGTTCAACCTGCTCTACGATCGCGGCACGAAGTTCGGCCTGATGACCGGCGGCAACGTCGAAGCCATCCTGATGAGCCTGCCGCCCAGCGTCGCCTGGCCCTAGCGGACCTCAGGCGCGGCGCGAGTAAAAGGGCCTCCTGGCGGCCTCCGTTGTTGTGCGGGCGCCGGAAGCCCCGGGAATGCAATCCGCCAAATTGCTGAGCCTTCCGTCCCGGCCCGGTTTAGCCGTTTGGCGTCGGCCGGCCGGGCGGGATAGGCTCCAGCCAACGGAACAAGTGCCGGAGACCCCAATGTCCCGCCCGACCGCAGTACCGGAGTTGCAGATCGACGATGGCGTGGTCCGGGTCACTCGATGGCGCTTCGCCCCAGGGGCCGAGACCGGCTGGCATCGCCACGGCTACGCCTACGTCGTCGTGCCCATGACCACGGGCGCCCTGACCATCGACACCGGCGATGGCCTCGTGACCGCCGAGCTCACCGCCGGAGTGGCCTACAACCGCCCGGCCGGCGTCGAGCACAACGTCATCAACGACAACGACTTCGATTTCGCCTTTGTCGAGGTCGAACTGCTGGAGAAAGCCGGCTAGTTCGAGATCACCTCAGATCGTATCGCGCCCAGGTGCGAGCTTCGATCTAGCGCAACTCTCCGGAGGGCGACTAAAGCTTTACACTTTGAACCCTGACGCGAGGCGGATTTAGAGCGCCGCCGTCACCATGATCTCGACCGTGTACTTGGGAAAGGCGAGCTTGCTCTCCACGCAGGCCCGACAGGGCGTATTGCCGGGCGAGACCCAGGCATCCCAGACCTCGTTCATTTCGTCGAAGGTCGCGATGTCGGACAGCCAGATGTTGGCGGTCAGCAGTTTCGACTTGTCCGTGCCGCCGGCGGCCAAGAGCCGGTCGATGCTGGAAAGAATGTCCCGGGTCTGCTCGGCGACCGAGGCGCCGGGTGCGTTCTGGGCCACCTGGCCCGCAGTGTAGACGACATCGCCGTGCACGACGACCTGACTCATGCGTTCGCCGACCTCGATACGTTTGATCGCCATGGCATTCCTCCCTTGGCCTCGCCGTTCACTCGAAGTCGCCGAAGCTAGGCCAAAACGAGCGCGCAGGGAACCGCTTCCGACCCAAAGGGCCTGCCACAAAGGCTAAGTCCGTGCTACAATTCCTTACACGCAAGAGGGGCTTTTAAATCTCGCCCTGAGATTCGCTGTGCCGGGGCCCCAGATTAGTTGGAGGGAGCCGGAATGTTCGAAACCGCCGAGCTTGGGCGCAAGGTAGCGAAGCGGGACTTCAAGCGGTTGGCGGCGCCGCTGCGCGAAGAGCTCCTGCAGCTGCAGGAACGACTTCGTCGCGGCCGGGACTTCCAAGTCATTCTGCTGTTCTCCGGGGTCGAAGGCGGCGGCAAGGGCGAGACGGTCGGCCTGCTGAACGAATGGATGGACCCGCGCTGGCTGATGACGCGGGCCTACGACGAGCCCCGAGATGCCGAGCGCGAGCGCCCGGAATTCTGGCGCTACTGGCGTGACCTTCCGCCGGCCGGTCGGATCGGCATGTTCCTCAGCGCCTGGTATCACGCAACGCTGCTGGACCGAGTCTACCGCGACATCGACGAGGCGGCCTTCGTTCGGCGCCTCGACCGCATCATCGCTTTCGAGCGTGCGCTCGCTCAAGATGGCGCCCTGATCCTGAAGTTCTGGATGCATCTCAGCGCGAGCGCACAAGAGGCCCGGCTAAAAAGCCTTGAGCACGATCCCCTGACCAAGGCCCGCGTCACGCCGCGCGACTGGGAGAACTGGCGCAATTATCCGAAGTTCATTGCCGCCGCAGAAGCACTGATCGCACGGACCAACCGGGGCATGGCGTCCTGGTCCATCGTTGAGGGAGCCGATCCCTACTATCGAGGCCTGACCGTGGCGACGATCCTGCGCGACGCCTTGGTGCAGCGGCTGTCGGAAAGCGAGCAGCGGGCGATGCCCGCAAAGCCGGCCAAGAGCGAGAAGAAGAAGAACAGCAATAGTGGCAAAGCCCCGAAAGTCGAGATACGGCGGCCCGGACCGGCCGAATCGATCACGGTCCTGAGCGGCCTCGACATGTCCCAGAAGCTGGAGAAGGCGACCTACCGGCAGACGCTGCCCGAGCTGCAGGCGCAGCTGCATCTATTGCATCTGCGAGCCAAGGAGCAAGGGGTCTCCAGCATCCTCGTCTTCGAAGGGATGGACGCGGCCGGCAAGGGCGGCGCCATCCGCCGCATCCAGGAAGGCTTGGAGCCACGCAACTACCAGGTCCACGGCATCGCGGCGCCGACCGAGGAGGAATTGGCGCAGCACTACCTCTGGCGTTTCTGGCGGCAGCTTTCGCCGGCCGGGCGGGTCACGATCTTCGACCGCTCCTGGTACGGACGGGTGCTGGTCGAGCGCATCGAGGGCTTTGCCACCGAAGACGAGTGGCGCCGGGCCTATGCCGAGATCAACGACTTCGAAAGCCAGCTTATTGAGCACGGGATCGTCGTGGTGAAGTACTGGGTGCACATCACCAAGAAGGAGCAGCTGGCCCGCTTCAAGCTACGCGAGAAGACCCCGCACAAGCGTTGGAAGCTGACCGACGAGGATTGGCGCAACCGCGCCAAGTGGGACCTATACGAGGCGGCAGTCAACGACATGGTCCAGTACACCTCGACCAGCAGCACCCCCTGGCACCTGATCGAAGGCAACGACAAGCTCTTTGCCCGGATCAAGGTGCTGGAGATTTTCTGCAAGCGCCTGGCGGCCGCACTTGATACGGCCGAGCAGCGTCGACCTGCGGCGGCCACGACCACCACGCCGAAAAAGCGCCGGGCCGCAAAGGCAGAGCCTGCGACGGTCTAGGCTAAGCGCTCTGGTGAGACCTTAGCCTTCTTGAGCTTTCGCCTTCTCCAGGCATTCGGCCCGCGTCGGCTGAAAGTCCCGCTCGATCCACCAGGACTCGACCCGTTCCAGCCTTTCGCCGACCTCGGGGCCGTGTGGAACCCCCAGCGCCAGCAGGTCCCGGCCCTTGAGCGGAAAACGCGGCGCCTTCCACGCCCGGGTCTCGGCCAGCGCGCGCTCGAGGGTGGCGGCTGCAGGTGACCTGCCGGCGGCACGGCGGCGCGCGAAGTCGAGCAGAACGACGTCGCGGAGGTTCTCCGGGCCCAGGCGATAGAGCAGGCGGCGCAGGGCACGGCCGTCATCGTCGATCCCGTGATCGAAGACTGCGGCGTCAACCTTGAGGTAGTCCTCGCCCTCGGCCAGCAGGACCAGGCGATCGCGCTCGGCATTGGACAGTCGCAATCGTTCGGCTACGGCCAACGCCGCTGCCCGCTCGGGCCGCAGGAGTGCGGCCAGGCGCCGGATCGCGTCCTGCCCTCCTTCGCGTTCCGCGACTGCCGGCTCGACTGCGATCAGGGCCTTCAGCGCCGCCGTGCCCAGTTCCTCCGGCAAGACCGCATCCAGAACGCTTCGAGCGATCATGATCTCCAGCACCGGCACGGGATCGCCGGCACGCAGGGTCTTGAGCAACTCGTCGCGGACCCGCTCGCCCGAGAGCCGAGCGAGTTCAGGAGCCAGCGCCTCGGCGATCTCCAGGATCGCCGGGTCGGCCGGTACCTTGCCGTAGAGCGCCTGGAAGCGGAAGAAGCGCAGCAGGCGCAGGTAGTCTTCTTCGATCCGGGCCCGCGCGTCGCCGACGAAGCGGATACGGCCGGCGCGCAGGTCTTCGAGCCCGCCGAAGTAGTCGAAGAGCGTGCCGTCCGGTCGGCAGGACAGCGCATTGATGGTCAGGTCGCGGCGCGCGGCGTCGGCCTGCCAGTCGTCGGTGAAGGCGACCCGGGCGTGGCGGCCGAAAGTCTCGACGTCGACGCGCAGGGTCGTGACCTCGTAGGGCTTGTGCGCGGCAACCGCGGTCACCGTCCCGTGGTCGATCCCGGTCGGCACCGCCTTGAGACCGGCGGCCTCCAGCAGGCGGACCACCGTCTGCGGCGGATCTGGGGTCGCGATGTCGACGTCGGCAACCGGCAGGCCCAGAAGAGCGTTGCGCACGCAGCCGCCGACGAAGCGCACCTCGGCGCCCTCGGCATCCAGCGCGGCGACTACCGCGCGCGCCGCCGGATCGGTCATCCAGGGCTGCGGCGGCAGGCGGCCTGAGCTCTGGGTCATCGCGGCCTCGCGCCGGGTTCAGCGGTCGGAGCCGTACTCGGAGGGAAAGGCGGTTGGCGAACGCGGTTCAAGTCCGGGCCTGTCGGGATGGCTGAGAATTTCGGGATCGATATAGAAGCGGAAAACCAGAAGCGAGACCAGCATCAGCGCCACGCCCGAGCCGAGCAACCAGGCGATGGGCTTGAGCTTCCTGTCGTCGCGGCGCAGATCGCGCCCGCTCCGCTTCGCCCAGTAGAGATAGACGCCGTAGATCAGGAACGGCAGGACCAGCGGGAGGACGACGGTGAGAAAGCGCTGGATCATGACGGGCCCAGCACCTCGGCCAGGTTGGACAGCATCCCCGCCGTCGCGCCCCATATGAAGCGTTCGCCGTAGGGGTAAGCGAAGAAATGCCGCTCCCGACCCTGGTAGACCCGGCTGTGGCGCTGCCGGTTGCCGGCCTCGAGGAAAAAGGCCAGGGGCACCTCGAAGGCGTCGGCCACTTCGAAGGCGTCAAGTGTCAGTTCCAGCGGCGGCGGCACCAGGCCGACCACCGGCGTGACCTCGAAGCCGGTCCTGGTCACGTAGGTGTCGATCCGCCCGACCACCCGAACCAGCCCGGGGTCGAGGCCGACCTCCTCGCCCGCCTCGCGGAGGGCGGCGGCCTCGGCATCGGCGTCGTCCGGTTCGACGCGGCCGCCCGGAAAGCTGATCTGACCGGCGTGGTCGTTCAAATGATCGGTCCGCTGGGTCAATAAGACGGTCAGGTCCTCGTCGTGCGCCACGATCGGCACCAGGACCGCCGCCGGGGTCAACAGCCGATCGGGATCGTAGAAATCCGGGTTGAGGTCATGATCGCCGCGCGGCAGGTCCGAGACCGCGGCCTCCGCCGGGCTTAGCGGCGAGCGGCGGCGTCCGGGTGCCGGCAGGGCGGCAAGACGCTGGGCGACGGCCTCGGCGGTCAATCCGCCTCCGGCAACGTTCCCAAGGGAAAAAAGGTTTTCCGGCTCCATAGGCCTAACATGTCTTTGCCGTCTTGCTTTTTGGTTTCCGCCAAGTCGACCAGTTCGTAGAAGACCGGGCGCAGGATCAGCGCTTCGAGGCGATCCCGTACCATGATATAGGGGCTTGGTTCACCGCTGTCAGGTCGGGTCTCCACCCGAATCGGGTGCTCCGGTCCGGCGGCCACCCAGTGATCCAGGTTGGTTCGAAAACGAAGCTCCTGATCCCGGCCGCTGCCGGTCACGTAGAGTTCAACAGCGGTAAACGGCGCGTCGTCGACTTGGATCGGGCCGCGCTCGGCAGGAGTGACCAGCCAATAGCTGCCGTCATCTTCTCGCCGTAAAACCGTGGAAAACAGCTTTACCAATGGCTTGCGGTGGATCGGCGAGCCTTGGTGGTACCAGGTCCCGTCGCGCGCGATGCGCAGCCCGTAATCGCGCGGCAGACCGGGGTTGCCCGGCCCTCCCGGCTGGCCAGGAGCCTTTGGAGTGTCTATGTTTTCAGGCAACTTGCCGGGTTTGGAAGCCGGGTCCGGCATCGTCCGCACTCCCGTCGCCTAGAGGAGACCCGCGTGAACGCGACCAACACCGCGCCGACAACCGAAGCCGCCGGCCAGAAGCTCGCCGAGGAGATCGAAGCCCTCGGCGAACGCATGCAGCTGGTCCGCAGAAGCATCGGCCACGTGATTTTCGGCCAAGAGCAGGTCATAGATCAAACACTTATCACGCTTCTGGCCGGCGGCCACGCCCTACTGATCGGCGTCCCCGGGCTGGCCAAGACCCGCCTGGTCGAGACCCTGGGCACCGTCCTCGGTCTCGAGGACAAGCGGGTGCAATGCACTCCCGACTTGATGCCGGCCGATATCCTCGGTGCCGAGGTCCTGGAGGAGCGCGAAGGCGGACAGCGAGCCTTCCGTTTCATCCCGGGGCCGGTGTTCTGCCAGCTGCTGATGGCCGACGAAATCAACCGCGCCAGCCCGCGGACCCAGTCGGCGCTGCTGCAGGCGATGCAGGAGCACAAGGTGACGGTCGCCGGCTCGCCGCACGATCTGCCCTCGCCCTTCCATGTCCTGGCGACCCAGAACCCGCTGGAGCAGGAAGGCACCTATCCCCTTCCGGAAGCGCAGCTCGACCGATTTTTCATGCAGATCGAGGTCGGCCATCCGGACATCGACGCCGAGCGGCAAATGCTGATCGCGACCACCGGCCCTGAGCAGTCCCGCGCCGAGCCGGTGATGACCGGCGAAGAGCTTATCGCCGCCCAGCACCTGGTGCGCCGGGTCCCGGTCGGCGAGAGCGTGGTCGAGACGATCCTGAGCCTGGTGCGCTCGGGCCGACCCGAGACCTCCGACATCCCCGAGGTCGTCAAGCAGGTCTCCTGGGGACCGGGGCCCCGGGTCAGCCAGTCGCTGATGCTTGCGGTTCGCGCCCGGGCGGTCCTCGAGGGACGGCTGGCGCCTTCGGTCGACGACGTCCTGGCCCTGGCGCCGGCGGTGCTGCGCCATCGCATGGCGTTAAACTTCGCGGCCCGCGCCGACGGGGTCTCGGTCGACGACGTGATCCTCCGGCTCGCGGCCCCGCACCAGTGAACCCGAGGAACCGACGGCGACCCTGATGCTGCAGCGCGCACTCCGGCGACGACATCGGGCCGAGGCCCTGGCGGCAAACCTGCCGCCGCTCCTGGTCGAGGCCGAACGGGTCGCCGCGACCGTGGCCCAGGGCGTGCACGGCCGGCGCCGGGTCGGCCAGGGCGAGACCTTCTGGCAGTTCCGCCACTATGAACCCGGCGACCAGCCCCAGCTCATCGACTGGCGGCAATCGGCCAAATCCGACCAAGTCTTCGTGCGCGAACTGGAGTGGGAAGCGGCGCAGTCGGTCTGGCTGTGGTGCGACACTTCGGCCTCCATGGCCTGGACGTCCGGCGACGACCACGGCTCCAAGCGTCGACGCGCGGAGCTGCTGGCGCTGGCCCTTGTGGTGCTGCTGGTCCGCGGCGGCGAGCGGGTGGCGCTGCTCGGCTCGGGCCTGCCACCGACCACCGGCCGCGGCACGGTGACCCGGATGGCCCTGCAGCTCGAGCATCTGGAGGCGGAAGACAGCAGTCTGCCGCCGGTCCAGACCCTGCCCCGCTTTGCCCAGGTGGTGATGCTCAGCGACTTCCTGGCGCCGCTCGGCGACATCGACCGCAGCGTCCGGCGCCTAGCCGAGAGCGGCGTCCGCGGCCACCTGATCCAGATCCTGGATCCGGCCGAGGAAGCTCTGCCCTACGAGGGCCGGGTGCTGTTCCAGGGCCTCGAGGGCGAGGACCCCTGGCTGCTGTCGCGGACCGAAAGCGTTCGCGGCGACTACCAGACCCGCCTGCAACGACAGTTCGACGGCCTGGATGCCATCGCCCGCAGCACCGGCTGGACCTATACCCGGCACCGCAGCGACACTTCGGCCCAGGCGGTGTTGCTCACCCTCTACGCGGCCCTGACCGCGAACCGGGGACTCTGAGGCGATGCTCGAAGTCGGTCCCCTGGCCTTCGCCCAGCCCTGGCTGCTCTTGGCCTTGGGCGCGCTGCCCTTGCTCTGGTGGCTGCTGCGCCTGACCCCGCCGTCGCCCCGGCGCATCGCCTTCCCGGCCCTGCGTCTGCTGACCGGCCTTCGGCCGCCGGAGGAGACCCCGGCCCGGACGCCGCCTTGGCTGGTCGCGCTGCGCCTGCTGATCGCCGCCCTGATCATCCTCGGCTTGGCCCAGCCCTTGCTGAACCCGAACCGGCCGCTCGCCGGCAGCGGCCCACTTGTGCTGATCGTCGACGACGGCTGGGCGGCGGCACGCAACTGGCCGAAGCGGCGCGACACCATCAACGGCCTGATCGACCAGGCCGAGCGTGACGGCCGCTCGCTGATCGTGCTGACGACGGCGCCCAAGGGACCCGATGCCCGGGTCGCGGCCAGCGATCCCTTGAACCCGGCGGCGGCACGGCGTCTGCTGCAGGGCCTGGCGCCGCAGCCCTGGCCGGTCGACCGCCGCGCCGCGCTCGCCGCACTCGAAGCCCTGACGGTCGAAGCCTCCGCGCCGGTGGTCTGGCTCTCCGACGGCTTGAACCAGGGCGAGAGCGAAGAGGAGCTGCGCGTCTTCATGGACCGCCTGCGCGCGATCGGCCCGGTCCGGGTCTATCAGGACGCGCCGCTGCGCCTGGCCCGGCGCCTCGGTGCACCGCAGCTCGACGCCGGCAGCGTCGGCGTCGAGGTTGAGCGCGCGGCGACCGAGGGCGAGGACCTCGCCGTGGTCCGTGCCCTGGCCGAGGATGGCCGGCTGCTGGGCCGCGCCGAGGCCCGGTTCGATGCGGGCGAAGCGACGGCCGGCGTCCGCTTCGAGCTGCCGACCGAGCTGCGCAACCAGATCTCCCGGATCAAGATTGAGGCCGAGGAGACAGCCGCCGCGGTCTTCCTGGTCGACGAGCGATGGCGACGTCGGCCGGTCGGCCTGGTCGCCGCCGGACCTCTTGCGGTCCGGCCGTTGCTCGGCGAGATCTACTACCTGGAGCGGGCCCTGGCTCCCTACACCGAGGTCCAGAAGGGCAGCGTCGGCGAGTTGCTGCGCCAGGGTGTCGCCGTGCTGACTCTGGCGGACGCCGGACGCCTCCCGATCGAGGAGGCCGAGGCGCTGTCGATCTGGATCGAGCAAGGCGGCACCCTGCTGCGCTTCGCCGGGCCGCGGATGGCCCAGCAGGGCGACGACACCTTGCTGCCGGTGCGCCTGCGCCTGGGCGACCGCACCCTGAGCGGCGCCATGACCTGGAGCCGCCCGGCGCGGCTGGCGCCCTTCCACCGCGGCAGCCCCTTCGCCGGTCTCGAACTGCCCGAGGACGTGGTGGTCGAACGCCAGGTCCTGGCCGAGCCGGCGCTGGACCTGCCCGAGAAGACCTGGGCCAGGCTGGAAGACGGCACGCCGCTGGTGACGGCCGAGCGGCGCGGCGAGGGCTGGCTGATTCTGGTCCACACCAGCGCCAACACCGACTGGTCGAACCTGGCGCTGTCCGGCCTCTTCATCGAGATGCTGCGCAAGGTCGTCGCGGTCAGCCAGGGCATCGCCAGCGTCACCGCCGAGGAGGCCCTGCCTCCGCTGGAGGCCCTGGACGGCTTCGGCCTGCTGGGCCGGCCGCCGGCCACCGCGGTCGCTCTCGATGCCGAGACCATCGAGGCCGGCCGCATCGATGC
>JASJAL010000196.1 GCA_030067055.1 Kiloniellales bacterium
GCGGCCGGCTTCCTCGACCAGGGCCAGACGCGCCTCGATGGCGTCCCAGATCTGGCCCTCCAGGCAGACCTCGTCGAAGCGGTCGATCTCCTGCAGGCCGGTGGGCGAGGTGACGTTGATTTCGGTCAGGTAGTCGCCGATCACGTCGATGCCGACGAAGACCAGGCCGCGCTCGGCGAGGGTCGGGCCGAGGCGGGCGCAGATCTCCTGCTCGCGCGGGGTCAGATCCGACTTCTCGGCCCGGCCGCCGACGTGCAGGTTGGCACGGGCTTCGCCGGCCGGAGGCACCCGGTTGACCGCGCCGACCGGCTCGCCGTCGATCAGGATGATGCGCTTGTCGCCTTGGCGGATCTCCGGCAGGTAGCGCTGGACCATGATCGGCTCACGGTAGATCCGGGTGAACATCTCTAAGAGGGCGTTGAGGTTGTCGTCCTCGGGCCGGATGTGGAAGACGTCGGCACCGCCGTTGCCGAACAGCGGCTTGATCACAATGTCGCCCTGCTCGGCGCGGAAGTCGAGGATCTCCTCCCGACGGCTGCTGATCAGGGTCGGTGGCATGAGATCCGGGAAGTTGGTGACGAAAAGCTTCTCCGGCGCGTTGCGGACCTCGGCCGGGTCGTTGACCACCAGGGGCCGCGGGTGCAGGTGCTCCAGCAGGTGGGTGGTGGTGATGTAGGCCATGTCGAAGGGCGGGTCCTGGCGCAGCAGCACCACGTCGATCCCGCGCAGGTCAAGGCGTTCCTCGGGCCCCAGGGTGAAGTGATCGCCCTTCTTGCGGCGGACCTCCAGCGGGCGGGCCCGGGCGCGCACCGTGCCGGCCTCGAAGGCCAGGTCCTGGGGCAGATAGTGATAGACCTTGTGCCCCCGGTTCTGCGCCTCGAGGGCCAGGACGAAGGTGGAGTCGGCATCGATGTCGATACCCTCCAGGGGATCCATCTGAAAGGCGACGCGAAGGCTCATGGCCGGCTGGGTTTCCTGGCTCCGATCGGGTGGGGACTATAACGCCTTCCGGCCGTGAGGTCTCGGCAAAGGACAGGGGTACCGGGCCTCAGTTGAGCTTGCGGCGCAGCTGCTGCAGCAGGCCCAGGACCTCGGCCCGGCGCGGGTCGTGGTTGCCCAGCTGGAGGAAGTTGTCGAGGGCGAGGATGGCGCCGCGCAGGCTGCCCAGCCGGGCCTGGGTGAGGCCGAGGTCGCACCAGAGCTCGGGCGAGGCCGGTGCGAACATCAGCATGGCCTCCATGACCGTCACCGCCCGCTCCAGGTCCTCGGCCTGCAAGAGGCGTTGCTTGATGTTGTTCTGCAGGCGCAGCAGGACGCCCCGGTTGCCGATCTCGGCATAGTGCTCGGGGCCCAGCTCGACCTCCGGGCCCAGGGCGAACTTCAGCAAGTCGCGCAGGTCGCGGGTGTCGCAAAGCCGGCCCTGATGGAAGGGGTCGAGGATCAGGCGCTCGCCGTGCAGCTCGAGGCGGATCAGGAAATGGCCTGGGAAGTTGAGGGCCGCCGCCTGCCAGCCCTGGGCCCGGGCCGCGTGCAGGAACAGGATGCCCAGCGCGACCGGCAAGCCGCGGCGCCGGTCGATAACCCGCATCAGGTTGGCGTTCTGCAGGTCGTCGTAGGTCGTCCCGTCGCCTTCGTAGCGATAGCGCTCGACCAGAACCTCGCGCAGCGCCGCGGCCCGCGCCTCCAGCGAGTCCTCCGCGCCCAGCTCTTCGGCGGCCGCCGCGGTGTCGCGGGTCAGCAGCGAAAGATGGTGACGGTAGCGGCCGAGATCTTGGCCCGGTCGCTCGAGGTCGGCCAGCAGTAGCGCCGCCTCGGCCAGGTCGATCTCCTCCTCGGCCAGGCCGCCCAGGCGGCGCAGCTCGCCCTGAGGGTCGCGGGCGATGCCCGGATCTTCACGTCCAGCGTCGGTCTTCAGGTCTCGTCCTCCGGCTCGGGCTCCTTGACCCTTACGTAATTGCGGACCCGTCGGACGTACTCGATGTTGCGGGCGTGATCGATGACCCGGTCGAGCTCGTCCTGGCTCCTGGCAACGCCCATAAGAAAGATGGTCTGGTTCACCGTTTCGATCGAGTAGTTGATCGAGCGAATGTCCTGGTCCACCAGCATGGTCGAGCGCAGCTCGGTCGAAATCTGGGCATCTCGGCTGTAATTGGCGAAGCCCGACTTGTCGGAAATCTCGATTTCGTTGATCACCTCCTTAACCCCGTCGACTTGCCAGCAGAGCCGTACCGCCTTGAGGCGCAGTTCGGGGTCCTCGACCGAGCCGGTCAGGAGCACCCGACGCTCCTGAACCTGAAGCTCGATATCGTGGAGCAGGTCCTCGTCGGTCTCCAGCCAGAGCCCGTTGATCTCGGCGCGGATCCGCACGTCGTCCGCGGCGGCGGAGACGCCCTTCTCCTGGGCCACGGCAACGCCCACGGCGGCGCCTGCGCCGGCGGCGATCGCGATCGGCGCGCAGGCCGAGGGGTTCAGCCCGGCCAGCGCCGCCAGCAGCGCCGCCAGGCGGAGGACTCGGGTGGAGCGGTGCATGACAGGAAACATGCCAGGTTCTCCTCCTGTCGGTTGGGAAGGCGGTCCCGAAGGCCAGGAGTCGGCCCGGGACGCATCGATCTCATGACCCGCTAAATAGACCCGCCGCCCGCCGGTCGCCAAGCATCTATTATGTGACGCGGCCAGCGCCGCGGGACGATGAGCATCAGGTCGAAGCGCAGGCGCAGGGCGGACAACTCCGGGTGGCGCTGAAGATAGGCCAGGGCGGCGCGCTCGATCCGCTGGCGCTGGCGCGGCTGAAGGGCGTCGGCGGCGCTGCCGGCGTCGGCGCGCGCCTTGACTTCGACCATCGCCAGCACGCTTCCGCGCCTGGCAACCAGGTCGACCTCGCCCTGCGCCACGCGGAATCGCCGGGCGACGATACGGTAGCCCGTCAGCCGCAACCGCCAGGCTGCCAAGGCCTCGGCCCAGCGGCCCCAGAGCTCCGCGCCCCTGCGGTTTCGCTTCGCCATCACGCCACCATCTTGCCACATTGAAAGGCTTCTGTGCCCCCGCCGAAGCGCGTCTTCCGGGCGGTAAGGCGGTGATTTACTTGCCGCCTCGCGGGCGTTAGGTTTTTCGTCGGTCCGGGCCCGGGCACGGACCGTCCCGAGGGCCGCATGCTGGGTCACGAGCCTTGAATCTGATCACGCCACTTCGACGTCGCTCCGCGGGAGTGCTTGCCGTCCTCGCCCTGGTTCTGGCGGGCTGCGGGAGCGGTAAAAGCGGCGACCCGGCACCGCCGCCCGGGTCGACGGCCGAGCCGGTGCTCGGTTCGGCACAGCCGCAGCTTTCCCTCGAGCTGCCGGAGACCGGCGCGGGCGCCGTCGGACGCGGACCCCTGACCAGCGGCATCGACGTCTCTCCGATCCTTTCGGACGGCGCCTCGAGGAAAACCCGTATCGGCCTCCTGCTGCCGCTCAGCGGCCCCAAGGCGCCGCTGGGCACGGCCCTGCTGAACGCGGCTCAGCTGGCGCTGTTCGATTCCCGTCAGACCGGGGTCGGACTGATCATCCGCGACACCAAGGGGACGCCGGCGGGCGCCCAGGCCGCGGCGATATCGGCCCTGGACGAAGGCGCGGCCCTGCTGGTCGGACCCTTCTTCGCGACCTCGGTCGCGGCGGCGGCGCCCCAGGCGCGGGCGCGCCAGGTCGTGGTGCTCGCCTTCTCCAACGATCCGGCGGTGGCCGGCAATGGCGTCTATCTGATGGGGCTGCCGCCGGCGGCCCAGGTCGACCGCGTGGTCGCCTACGCCAGCAAGCAGGGCCTGCGCCGCTTCGCCGTGCTGGCGCCGCGGTCGCGCTACGGCAACGCGGTCGTGGCCGCGCTCTCCGCCGCGGTCGCGCGCAACGGCGCCGAGCTGACCAAGGTCGGGTTCTTCGATCCGGCGGAGCGCGATGTCTCGGCCGCGGTGCGCCAGATCTCCGACTATGATCAGCGCCGCCTCGCGCTGGAGCGCCAGAAGAAGGACCTGGAAGGCAAGACCGAAGGTGAGGCAGAGCCCGAGCCCGAGGTGGCCGAGCAGCTCGAACAGCTCGAGACCCTCGATACGCTGGGCGAACCCAACTTCGACGCGGTTCTGCTGCCGCTCGGCGGCATCCGGCTGCAAACCATCGCGCCGCTGCTGCCCTTCTACGACGTCGATCCGAAGAAGGTCCGCTTCCTCGGTACCAACCTCTGGGACGACGTCAAGCTGTCGCGGGAGCGCTCGCTGGTCGGCGGCTGGTTCGCGGCGCCGCCACCGAGCTCCTGGGAAGGCTTCCGGACCCGCTATCTGGAGACCTACGGCAGCCAGCCGCCGCGCTTCTCCTCCCTGGCCTACGACGCCACCGCCCTCGCGGTGCTGCTGATCACGCGGCCCGAGGCCCAGGGCAATCCCGCCGGCTTCGCCGGCCGGCAGATCACCCAGCCCAGCGGCTTTTCGGGAATCGACGGGATCCTGCGCTTCCTGCCCAACGGCCTGGCCGAGCGCGGCCTGGCGGTGATGGAGATGCGCCCCGGCGAGCTGGAAGTGGTCGACCCCGCTCCGCAGAGTTTCCAGCGCCTGGTGAACTAAGCGCTCGCGGCAGCGGGCAGCGTCGCCCTCTCAAGAACATGCCGGATCAGGGCGTCGAGGCGCCTGCGGCCGGCCGGCGTTGCGCGCAGGCCCCGCGCGTCGAACGCGAGGTAGCCGGCCTCGACCGCGCTGGCGATCCGGTCGCGGTCGAAGATCTCCTCCGGCTCGGCGGCGAGCTCGCGGCGAAAGCCGGCGCGCGGGATCCCGGTGCTCAGTCGCAGCCCCATCATCACCATCTCGGCCAGGCGCAGCTCGCGGTCCAGGACCGCCTCCTCGCGCGTGCCGTGCCCCTGGGTCTCGACCAGGTTCAGCCAAGCCTCCGGGGCGCGGTGCCGGCGCGTCGCCAGCTTCCGGCCGGTGCGGGTGATCCGGCCGTGGGCGCCCGGACCGACCCCCAGGTAGTCGCCATAGCGCCAGTAGGTCAGGTTATGCCGGCCCGCCTGGCCCGGTCGGGCGTGATTCGAGACTTCGTAGGCCGGCATGCCGGCCGCCTCCAGCACCTCCTGGGTCGAGTCGAAGAGGGCCGCGGCGCTCTCTTCGTCGGGAACCACCAGCTCACCGCGGCGCTGCGCGGCATGAAAAGCGGTGCCGGGCTCGATGGTCAGCTGGTAGACCGAGAGGTGATCCGGCGCCTCCGCGAGAGCGCGGCCCAGCTCGGCGCGCCACGCGGCGACATCCTGTCCGGGGCGGGCGTAGATCAGGTCGAAGGAGACCCGCGGAAAGACCTGGCGGGCTAGACGCAGGGCGGCCAACGCCTCGGCGGCGCCGTGTTGGCGCCCCAGGGCACGCAGCGCATCGTCACCCAGGGCCTGGACGCCGAGCGACAGGCGGTTGACCCCGGCCGCCCGGAAGCCGCGGAAGGCCCCGGCCTCGGCCGAGGTCGGGTTGGCTTCCAGGGTGATCTCGGCGTCGGGATCCAGGCGCCAGAGGCTCGCCGCGCGCTCGATCACCGCCGCCGCGGTCTCGGGTGCCATCAGCGAGGGCGTGCCGCCGCCGAAGAAGATCGAGGTCAGCCGCCGCCCTTCGCTGCCGGCCGCGGCGTGCTCCAGCTCGCGGAGCAGGGCGGCGCGCCAGCGGTCCTGCTCGATGGACTCGCGGACGTGGCTGTTGAAGTCGCAGTAGGGGCACTTGGACAGGCAGAAAGGCCAGTGGACGTAGAGCCCGAAGCCCGGGTCCTCCGCGCTGGCCCGGGTCCCGCCGTCAGCCATCGGGATCCCCGAAGACCGCCGGCACCAGCTTGGCGAAGGCGTGGGAGCGGTGATCGATCCGGTGCTTCTTGGCCGGGGCCATCTCGCCGAAGGTGATCTCGTGGCCCTCGGGCCGGAAGATCGGGTCGTAGCCGAAGCCCTGGTCGCCGCGCGGCGGCCAGACCAGGTTGCCGGCGCAACGACCTTCGAAGCTCACAACCCCGTCCTCCGGCCAGGCGAGACAAAGTACGCAGACGAAGGCGGCGCTGCGATCGCTCTTGCCGGCCAGCTCGCGCTCGACCCGCTCCATGGCGATGCGGAAGTCCCGCTCCGGCCCGGCCCAGCGCGCCGAATAGATCCCGGGCGCCCCCTCCAGGGCCGCAACTTCCAGGCCGGAATCGTCGGCCAGGGCGGGCTGCCCGACGGCCTCGGCGGCGGCCCGGGCCTTGAGCACGGCGTTCTCGACGAAGTCGCTGCCGGTCTCCTCGGGCTCGGGTAGGCCGAGCTCGCCCGCCGAGACCGCCTCGACCCCGAAGGGCGCCACGAGCTCGGCGATCTCGCGCAGCTTACCCGGGTTGTGGGAGGCGATGACCAGGCGGTCCCCGGGTCCCAGGCGTCTCATCTTTCGCCCTCGTCTCGGCGCCTAGAGCGCCAGGATCGCGCGCTGCCGGGCGACCAGGTCGTCGATTCCACGGCGCGCCAGGACCAGCAACTCGTCGAACTGCGTCTGGTCGAAGGGATCGGCCTCGGCGGTCGCCTGGATCTCGACGATCCCGCCCTTGCCAGTCATGACGAAGTTGGCATCGGCCTCAGCCGCGCTGTCCTCGTCGTAATCCAGGTCGAGGACGCTTGCGCCCTTGTAGAGGCCGCAGGAGACCGCGGCGACCTGGTCGATCAGCGGTAACGCCTTGATGGCGCCCATCTCCTCCATGAAGCGGAAGGCCAGGTGCAGCGCGACGTAGCCGCCGGTGATCGCGGCCGTGCGGGTGCCGCCGTCGGCCTGGATCACGTCGCAGTCGACCTTGATGCTGCGCTCGCCGAAGCCGGTAAGGTCGGTAACCGCACGCAGCGAGCGGCCGATCAGCCGCTGGATCTCGAGGGTCCGGCCGCTCTGCCGGCCGCGGGCTGCCTCGCGGTCGCCGCGGGTGTTTGTGGCCCGGGGCAGCATGCCGTATTCGGCGGTGACCCAGCCGCGGCCGCTGCCCTTCATGAAGCGCGGCACCGAGTCCTCGACGCTGGCCAGGCAGAGCACGTGGGTATCGCCGAAGCGGACCAGGCAGGAGCCCTCGGCGTGCTTGTTGACCTCGGTCTCGAGGCTGATTTCGCGCAGTTGATCGGGCTCGCGGCCGGAGGGTCGCATTCCTGGCGCCTCTTTCGTTAACGCTTTTCTATCCGACGGCGCGCAGGCTAGTGGAAGCCGGCCGCCCCGTCCATAGAGCCGGGCTGCATCAGCGCGCCCACGTTGACGCGTCCACGTTGACGCCTTGGGGGGGCGAACCTAGATTTTGTGCAGGTATTTGGCGGTGGGAAGATGACGCAAGCCGTGCCAACAAAACGGCCGGGCCTCGACACCTTGAGCGGCATGAACGATCGCTCGCGGGAGGTCTTCCGGCATATCGTGGACGCCTACGTCGAGACCGGCGAACCGATCGGCTCGCGCACCCTGTCGCGCCAGCTGGGCATGGATCTCTCGCCGGCGACCATCCGCAACGTGATGGCCGATCTCGAGGACCTCGGCCTGCTCTTCGCGCCGCACACCTCGGCCGGGCGGCTGCCGACCGAGCTCGGCCTGCGGCTTTTCGTCCACGGATTGCTGGAGCACGGAAACCTCACTCAGGCCGAGCGCGAAAGCATCGAATCCCAGTGCAGCGGCGCCGGCCGCAGCCTGACCGAGGTCTTCGAGGAGGCCAGCCAGACGCTCTCCGGCCTGTCGCGCTGCGCCGGTTTGGTTGTGGCGCCCAAGGCCGAGGAGACCCTAAAGCACATCGAGTTCGTCTCGCTCGGGCCGGGGCGGGCGCTGGTGGTTCTGGTCAGCGGCACGGGCGTGGTCGAGAACCGGATCATCGACGTCCCGGTCGGCCTGCCGGCGTCTTCTTTGGTCGAGGCCAGCAATTACCTGACCTCGCGCCTGGTCGGGCGCCGGCTCAGCGAGGCCCAGGACGAGATCCGGAAAGAGCTGGAGACCCAGCGCGCCGAGCTGAACGAGCTGACCGGCAAGCTGATCGAGGCCGGCCTGGCCTTCTGGGGCGGCGGCGAGGAGCGCAGCGGCGCCCTGATCGTGCGCGGCCAGGCCCAACTGCTGGAGGACATCACCGCGGTCGAGGACCTGGAGCGGGTGCGCCAGCTCTTTACCGCGCTGGAGACCAAGGAATCCCTGCTGCGCCTTCTGACCTTGACGGACTCGGCCCAGGGGGTGCAGATCTTCATCGGGGCGGAGAGCGACCTCTTCAGCCTGACCGGCTGCTCGCTGGTCATCGCCCCCTACTCCAACTCGGAGAACACCGTGGTCGGCGCCATCGGCGTGATCGGGCCGACCCGCATCGACTATGCGCGGATCATTCCCATGGTGGACTACACAGCGCAGGTCATCGGCCGTCTGATCGGCTGACATCGGCGTGGTTCCCCAGGGCGCAACGGAGGACTGAAGGACAAATGGCGTCGAACGACAACGCCAAGCCGGAGGGCGAAGGCAGCGAGGAAGTGACCCCGGCGGCCGAGGCCGAGGCGGCGGCGAAGACACCCGAGGAAGCCGCGCCGGAGGAACCCGAGACGCTCGAGGCCGAGCCCGCGGACTCGGCGGCCGAGGCGATCGCTGCCCTTGAGGCGGAAAAAGCCGAATTGAAGGACCAACTCCTGCGCAGCCTGGCCGAGGTCGAGAACGTCCGACGCCGCGCGCAGCGCGAGCGCGAGGACGGCGCCCGCTATGCCGTCAAACCCCTGGCCGAGGACCTGCTGGCGGTGCGCGACAATCTTTGCCGCGCCGTCGAAAGCGTCTCCGTCGAGGCCGCCGAGGCCGAGCCTCAGCTCAAGGCCCTGCTCGAAGGCGTGGTGATGACCGAGAAGAGCCTGAGCGAAGCCTTTGCCAGGCATCACATCGAGATCATCGATCCGCTCGGCGAGAAGTTCGATCCGAATCTCCACGAAGCGATGTTCGAGGTGCCGGATCCCCAGCAGCCTGCCGGGACCGTCGCCCAGGTGATCGAGGTCGGCTACCGACTCCACGACCGCCTCTTGCGCGCCGCCCGGGTCGGTGTGTTCAAGTCGGTGCCGGCGGCGGCCGCGGCGCCGGCCGAGGGCGCCGCAGGAGACGATGGCCCGGCCGGTCCTGAAGGCGCCGCCAAGCCCGGACAGCGAATCGACACGGCGGTCTGACCGCCGCGTCGGCTCAGTCGCGGGCGATTCCCGGCGCCGGGCCGAGAAAATCCGAATCGGGGTCCTGGGCGCGATAGCGCGCCTTCGCCAGGTCCTGGCGCCGCACCGCATAGCAATAGACGCAGCCGTGCGGGCAGCTGTCATAGGCGCCGATGTCGCGGGACTCGGCGCAAAGGCAGCCCGGCCGATTGCCCTTCTGCCTGGCCGCGATGGCCCGGCCGGCGACCGCCGACAGCCGCTCGGCATCGATGCAGCGGGCCGGCGAGATCCCGGCTGCAGAAAGGTCCGGCTGGGCGCAGAGGCTGGGCGCGATCCCGGCAGCCCGGGCGATTTCCGCCAGCTCGGCCAAGAGGGCGCACTTCGCCTCGGGCTCCGGGTCCTCCCAGGAAAAGCCCTGCGCCCGGGCGGCGCGTTCGGTGTTGGCCCTGGTCTTGGCGTAGATCTGGGCGAAGGACAGCACGACCTCGTCGCAGGCGCCGGCCAGGTTTCCGGCCAGCCGCCGGAAAGTCTCCAGATGCCAGGCCGCGTCGGTCAGGCTGGTGATCATCACCGGATCGTAGCGCCAGACGACGGCGCGCGGTCCGTAGCGCCCGGCAAAGTCGTGGATCAGGGCGACGCCACGTTCCGCCGGCGGGACCGCCGTCTCCAGGGCGCGGGGATAGCCGGTCACCGTGTAGTGGACCACGAAAGGCAGGCTCTCGGCGGCCAGGCCCTCGAGCACCGGCAGAAAGGGGCCGGCATTGCGGGTCCAGAACACGAAGCCCTCGACCTCGGGCCCGGCCAGCGGCACTCGGTAGGGCGCGCCGCCGTAGGGGTTGGCGACCTGGCAAAAGCCGGCCGCGCGCCGCCGGGCGAACCACTCGGCGTAGAAGGCCGGGATATCGCTGCGATAGCTGGCCGAGACGATCATCCGGCGGCCCTCAGGGCCACTCGCGGCCGCCCTCCCGGCGGCCCAGCCAGCGGAAAAAGAGGTAGATCAGGCCGGCGACCACGGCCAGTCCGGCACCGGTGTAGCGCAGGACGGCGCTCGGCCAGACGAACTCCCCGGCCAGGACAAGGCAGGCACCGATCACGACGTCGGCGACCAGCACCCAGAGGATGATCCGGTAGATCGGGTCGGGCGGTGCTTTCAAGGCAGAAGATCTCCGAGGCGCTCGCAGGGTTTCGCTGCAGGCAAATCTGGCGCCTCGGAACGGCGGCCGCAAGGTCGCGCCCGACCGCTGGGCCATGGGGAATCGGCGCTCCCGGTCGCTGTCCAAACACCCAAGAAAATTACGGTTTCTGGACATCTCCTACCTTGCAGGATCGGAGGCCATGCTTATATATCCGGCGGTAAGTCTTTGATTCTGAGTCACCCAACCAGGGACCCGGGCGCGGTGCTCACCGCTAACGAGGCCGCCGGGCGGTCTGCTGAAAAAAGAGGGAAGCAATGAGCAAGGTCATCGGCATCGATCTTGGCACGACGAATTCCTGCGTCGCCGTGATGGAAGGCACTCAGGCGAAGGTCATCGAGAACGCCGAGGGCGTTCGGACCACGCCCTCCATGGTCGCCTTCTCCGACTCCGGCGAGCGCCTGGTGGGCCAGCCGGCCAAGCGGCAGGCGGTCACCAACCCCGAGAACACGCTCTTCGCCATCAAGCGGCTGATCGGCCGTCGCTACGAAGACCCGATGGTCGAGAAGGACAAGGGCCTGGTGCCCTACGAGATCGTCAAGGCCGACAACGGCGACGC
>JASJAL010000197.1 GCA_030067055.1 Kiloniellales bacterium
CGGTGATGGGGGACGTCGGCGCGCCAAGGCTCCTGTTGAAGGGCGCGGCCTCTCCGCACAGCTACAGTCTCAGGCCGTCCGATGCCAAGGCCTTGAACCGGGCGAAACTGATCTTTTGGGTCGGCGAGGGCATGGAGACCTTCCTGGTCGAGCCGCTGGAGGCCCTGTCTGGAAAGGCAAGGCTCGTCGAGATCGCGGAGTTGCCGGAGATTGAGCTTCTGGACGCGCGAGAAGGCGGTGCTTGGGAGGTCCACGCCCACGACGACCACGACGATCACGACCACGAGGACCACGCCGAGGCCGAGCATCATGCAGAGAAGCATGAGCACGGCGATGGTCACGCGCACGACGAGACGGCGCACGCCGACGAAGCGAAGGAGCACGAGGACCACGCCGAGGCCGAGCATCATGCGGAGAGCCACGAGCACGGCGATGGTCACGAGCACGCCGACGAAGCAAAGGACCACGAGCACGCGGGTCATGGCGAACACGACAAGAACCTCCACCTTTGGCTGGACCCGCACAACGCAGAGGTCATCGTCAAGGCGGCGGTGAAGGCCCTCGGCGAAGCCGATCCGGCCAATGCGGCGCGCTACCAAGCCAATGGCGCGGCGACGCTTGCCGAACTGGAAATGCTGGACGGCGACCTGAGAAAGGACCTGTTGGCGGTTAAGGACACGCCCTTCGTGGTGTTCCACGACGCCTACCACTACTTCGAAGCCCACTACGGCCTGACGGCGGTGGGATCGATTTCGGTCGACGAAGGCCGTACGCCCGGCGCCAAGCGACTGCGCGAAGTCCGCGAGAAGATTGTTCAGTCCGGGGCCCGCTGCGTCTTCTCCGAGCCGCAGTTCGAGCCGGCGCTGGTCGCCACGGTCATCGAGGGTACGCCGGCCCGAACCGGAGTTCTGGATCCGCTGGGCGCCGAGCGGGCGGAGGGGCCCGCGGCCTACGGCGAGATCATGCGGGGGCTGGCCGCTTCGCTGAACAAGTGTCTCGCGCCGCAATCCTAGAGCCTGATCGCGTCACGTCCCGGCGGCGTGGTGTGTGAGTCCTGAGACAGCGGTGGACCGATCCCTCGTGCCGAGCCGACAGGGATCGGTCCGCTTGGCCTGCCATCTGTCAGGCGACTGCGATGGGGTTGCCCGGCGAGCCGGTCGCGCCCTTGATCGGCACCGGCGAGAAGATGTAGGCGAACTGCCATTGCCCGTCGGCGGCCAGCTGCTCGAGGTTGAGGTTCTCGTGCAGGTAGATGCCGCGTTTGACGATGAGTTCCTGGTGTACCGGGAAGGCCAGGTTGCTGTCCGGATTCGGCACCACCTCGACCGGCCAGGTGTCCGTGCCGACCAGCGTGACGTCCTTGTCCCCCAGCCAGACCCCGGCCTCGACGCCGATGCCCGGGGCGCCGGCGTTGTAGGTGGCGTTGTCCTTGATCCAGTGATCGCTCCAGCCGGTGCGGATCACCACGACGTCGCCGGCCGCGATGTCGGAAGCCGAGAGCCCCTGTTTTTTGAGGGCGGCTTCGATGTCGGCGACCGAGATCTCCGTTCCGGCGGTCAAGGTCTGGCCCTTCAGGCCCTTGATGTCGACCAGGATGCCGCGCGAGAAGATCGGCTTGACGTGCTCGACCCCGAGCTTTTGCAGGCCGTAAGCGCCGGCCATGTCGGACATGCTGAAGCCGTTGTAGAAGCGCCGTTCGCTCTGGTTGCCGTTTTCGCCAACTTGGACGCCGATGTGGCCCAGGCCGTCGAACTGGGTTCCGACCTGGCCGATCTCGGTCGCCAGGAACTCGTCGTTCCAGATGATCTTGTTGTTGCCGAAGACACCGCCGGTCGGGGATCCGGGGATCCGGACCGCGAAGGCGCGGCTGCCGAAGAGCGGCATCTCGGGCTCGTAGACCTGGCCCAGGGAGTAGACCTTGCCGGTCTTGATCAGCGCGGACGCGGCCATGACCTTTTCGGGCGTGATGTGGTTCGAGGCGCCGGCCTGGTCCTCGGCGCCCCACTTGGAGGGCCACCATTTCGGGCCGATCGGCGTCTCGGCGGCGGCGATCTGGACCGTCTTTGGCGTGGCTGCCTCGCCGGCGACCGCCGGGCGAACCGCCGCAAGTTCGTGCGCGACGAAGCCGGCACCCGCGGCCGCCGCGCCCGCGGACAAGAGGAACTGACGACGGTCCGGATGACCTGGCTTCCGGTCTTTGCTGTTGCTCAAGGTTTGGGTCCTCCCCTGTTGTCTGCCTCGTTGTCGGGCCCTGGCCGGGCTCCCGGCCACGGTTCGATGACCGAGGCTACTCCAAAGCCGGAGCGCGCCCTAGCGACAACTGCTCCCGCAACGTGATCGAGCCCTTTCTTCCTGGACACAGCGGTACTATTTAAGGGGATACGTTTGGGCAGAAATCCCAAGGAATCGATGCAAACCCCTCCGATTCTCCGAAAGTGCCTGCTTGCGGTCACAGCCTTCCTGCTGGGCTGTTCTGGGCAGCCCCGCCATCCCAATCACGTGCAGCTGGCCGGGACGTCGAACTTCCGCGACGTCGGCGGCTACGCCACGGTGGACGGCAAGCGGGTCCGGAAGGGCGTGCTCTACCGCTCGGACCAGCTGACCAACCTGTCGCGCAACGACCTTGCGACCTTGTCGGAGCTCGGGCTCACTCGGGTCTACGACCTGCGGAGCGACGGCGAGCGGGATGCCCGACCCAATCGGCTTCCTAACGGCGTTCCGCCAAGCGATCCGACGGGAAGCTCTACCGAGCGTGAGATCCGCCCGACCACAGTGGGTGCCCAGAGCCCGATAGAGGTCGTCAACCTCTCAGTCTACTATCCGCCCTTGGACCGCGATGTCACCAGGCGCAAGATCGTCGACGGCGAGGTCGAATCGGGCGAGTTCCACCAGCTGCTGGTCGAACAGAACCGGGCCTTCGTGACGGACTACCGAGAACAGTGGGCGACGGTCATCAGGGGCCTGACCGAGACGGACAGCCTGCCGTCCTTGATCCACTGTGCCGAGGGCAAGGACCGCACCGGGTTTGCCGTTGCCATGGTTCTCCTGGCCGTGGGAGTGCCCGAAGAGACCGTGATCGAAGACTACCTCTTGAGCAACAAGTTCCTGGAGCAGAGGGCGAGCACGCTCTCGCGGCTGGCTGCGGTCGGCTCGAGGTTCAGGGTACCGGCTTCGGAGGTGCGGCCCCTGTTGGAAGTCCGCCGGGAGTATCTGGAAGCCGGGCTGGCGACGATCAAGGAGATCTATGGCAGCTACGACAGCTACCTCAAGGATGGGCTGGAGATCGACGAAGCGACCCTCGCCAAGCTGAAGGCGCAGCTCCTGGAATGAATCCGGCAACGTGCTGCGCCGGCGCGATGGTTGAAGTCGTCTAGAAGACAGGAATCGTACCGCTGTCGACGTCTTCGAGCAGGCGCTGGATGCGGTCCCAGACCCTTTCGATCTCGAATTTCGCGAGTCCGATCTGGAGCACGTCGCCGCGAAGTCGGACGCCCTCGTTGGGCGAGAGGTTCCGGCGTGGCTTGACCGAGACCAACACGCCGCGCTCGTCTTTCTCCATCTCGGCAACGACCCCAAGTTTGTCGAGATCCTCTCGCTGGAGTCGGCGCAGGCGCTCGACGTACTCGCTGCGCAATCCGGCCACGCGGATGACGTTCCAGTTTTCGGCAAAGAACTTGTACAGGAAGGGCTCGAAGGCGATGCCGTTATCGATCGAAAAGACCTGACGGCGATCGTCGTCCTTGGAGACCAGGAAATTGCTCTCTCGGGTATCCTTGTGGTCGATGAGGTAGGTCAGCAGGTTGAAGTTGGCCATATAGTGAGCGTAGTCCGGCTCCTTGACGAAACGTTCCTCATCGTAAAGCGTCTCGGCCATCGTCACGTCGTTGAGCCAGAGGGCCAAGACGCCAAGCACGCAGCTGCTGCCCGGCACGCTGGGCTTGTACGCCCAATCCTTCATTGCATGGCGCCCCAGAGGCTCGCAGTGCAGCAGCGTTGTCGGCACCACGTAATCCTCGGGATCGAGAAACAGCTTCTGGATCTCGTAAGCCGCGATCTCCTTGCGCGGAGAATTGTTCACAGTCTCGAGCTCGCGCGGCGGCACCTCCTTCCACTTGAACCTGATCGACTTCTCTATTGTCGGGAAATACAAGGTGATCCTGCTTGGTCCGCTGCCGCCGTGCTTGGTCCGCTTTCTTTCGGTCACCTCGAAATCCCCGCTGACCAGAACTTCCTCCAAGAGGGGCTCGAGACGCTGCGGCGGATAGGGCCAATTGGGATAGCTGCCGTCGCGCCCCGGAAGCGCTGACTCGGAGAACTCGAGGGGCGGCCGCTCCTTGGGCGCGGTTCCACCACAGCCGCCGGCTCCCACGCTCACCAAAAGGGCAAGCAAGAGGACGGGGAACCGGATCCCGCGACCCGCAGGCTGTCGCGTCGGGGCCCGCCACCCCGCAACCGTCAAGAATTCCGATCTGCGCCAGCAACACTCCACGACGATTCGCTCCTGCCGCCTGGTCTTGTTGCTTGGAAGCGTTCTTTTCCAAAGCCAGGCCGCGCAAATACCGGACCCTGGCCGTCATTATAGTATCGAGGCCAAGTTCATCTCTATCCCCAATCCAAGGCACGGCAAGGTTGTACGAATATCCGCTCTACGGGTGTCCAGCGGTCTGTCGTTGGCTTTGCCGAAACGCCGGAAGACAATACAAAGCGGACCCGAGGGACCGGTGTGGCGCGGTCCCTCGGGATCAAGACTGCTGCGCGGCCTCAGCTTGGCGGGAAATACCCTGCCTTGGCCTGCCGCTAGCTGGCGATCGGGCCGCCGTCCTCCTTGGTCACGACGACGACAGAGGGGCGCGGCGGCATGTCGTCCTTAAAATCGGGCCAGCGGGTCGCGGCGTCGTCGAAGGTCGAGCGTCGCTCGAAGCCGGGGAAATCCTTGGTGCCGTCGCTGGCCGGATGTTGCACCGCCAGGAACAGCGTCTTGTCGTCCGGCGTGAACGTCGGTCCGCAAAGCTCGGCACCGACCGGCACCCGGAAGAACATCTTGCTGTAGCCCCGCCTGTCGCCGTCAGTCTCGATGCCGAAGAGGCCGTCCGCAGTGCCCGATTTGCTCCAAGCGCTGCCCTGATCCGTGGAGATCCAGAGCCGGCCCCGGCTGTCGAAGGCGCAGTTGTCGGGTGACGCGAACCAACCATGCTTGGAGGTCTTGGGATTCCAGGTCGCGCCGATCTCTGCCACCGTCGGATCGCCGCACTTGACCAGGAAGTCCCAGGCGAACCTTTCTGAGGCATGATCGTTTTCCGGCGCGGTCAGCTCGATGATGTGGCCGAAGAGGTTCTCGGCCCGCGGATTGGCGGCGTTGACCTGATCCGCCTTGCGCTTGGAGTTGTTGGTCAGCATGACATAGACCTTGCCGCTCTTCAGGTTGGGCTGCACGTCCTCGGGCCGGTCCATCGGTGTGGCGCCCAGCAGGTCGGCGGCGCGGCGCGCCTCGATTACCACGTCGGCCTGGGATTCGAAGCCGTTCTCGGCGGTCAGCGGACCCTTGCCTTGGACCAGGGGCAGCCAGGTCACGCTGCCGTCGTCGTCGAAGCGGGCGACGTAGAGGGTTCCCTTGTCCAGCAGGTCGCGATTGGCCTCGCGATTGGAGGGGTCGTAGCGGCCTTCGGTGACGAACTTGTAGAGGTAGTCGAAGCGCTGATCGTCGCCCGAGTAGAGCACGACGCGGCCGTCGCCGTTGACGATTGGCTCGGCGCCCTCGTGCTTGAACCGGCCCAGGGCGGTGCGTTTGACCGGCGGTGCGTTGGGGTCGAGCGGATCGACCTCGACCACCCA
The DNA here is from genome assembly GCA_030067055.1 of Kiloniellales bacterium. The sequence goes on from JASJAL010000197.1 coordinate 5,833, forward strand.
GCCCCAGTGGTTGGCGGCCTTGGGGTCCTTCTCGAGGTTGAAGCGGTCGACGTACTTGCCCCAGGCGTACCACTGTCCCGGCACGCCATAGCGCTCATAGGCGGCTTTCTCGGGATTGCCCTCGATGTCGCCCCAGAAGTAGCCGTGGAAGTTCTCCTCGGCCATGAGGTAGGTACCCCAGGGGGTCATACCGCCGGCGCAGTTGTTCAGGGTGCCGATAGTGTCGGTGCCGCTGGGGAACTGGACGGTCTGCATTCGGGGGTGGCCCGCTGCGGGACCGGAGATCTTCGTCGCGGTGTCGTAGGGCGTGATCCTGCGATTGTACTTGCTTTCCAGGACCACTTCCCACTTGCCGCCAGCCTTGCTGACCTCGATCACCGAGCCGCCGTGCGCCGCCATCTCGACCTCGACCATCTCCTTGGTCATGTCGGCGAACTGCAGGTCGCGGTCCTGGCGCTCGATGCCCGGAAACATCAGCTCTTCGTTGGTGTACTCGTGGTTGACGCAGAGCAAACCACGCTCGGAGGAATCGGAACCCGCCGGCAGGGGCAGAAAGCCGATGAAGTCGTTGTTGTAGCCGAACTGCTTGAGCTGTGCGGCGGCGGACTGGTTCCGCGGATCGAAGGCCGGTGCGTCCGGAAAGATCGGGTCGCCCCAGCGGATCAGGATATCGGCGCTATAGCCCGGCGCGACGTGATGGGTCTCGTCGACGCCGTGCTCGATCTCGGTGAAATCGAAGCTGGGGCCGTTCGCCTTGGCCTGGCGGCCGCCGAAAGCGACCGGACCGGCGATGGCGCCGATCGCTGTCACTGCGAGGCCGCCGCGCAATACCTCGCGGCGGTTGAAGCGGCGCTGGACCACCTCACCGAAGGTCGGATTCTTCGTCGGGTTGACCGGGATGTCCTCGGAGCCCTCGTAAGTCAGGTCCGACCTCGACGTGGAAGTGTCTTTTTCGCGCATGGTGTCCTCTCCTGCAGACTGCATCGGCTTTGCGGATTTTCTGTGAATGGGGAAGGCTGATTTTGCGGCGATCATATAGCTGGAACGATCTGGCGACAGTGTAATTCTTCTCTGTTGCAAGCGGACTACGGCAAGACGGCAGAATCCGAAAAATGATCGGCGCTCACCGCTCGGCCTTAATCGTCTCCAGTGCGGCCAGGGCCCGCTTTCGGGCTGCCGCGTGGTCGACGATCGGCCGGGGATAGGTCTCGCCCAGGTCCACGCCGGCGGCGGCGAGGGTCCCGGCATCGGCCTCCCAGGGTGCGTGGATCGCTGCCGCCGGCAGCTTCGCCAGCTCCGGTAGCCAGCGCCGCAGGTAGCCGCCTTCGGGATCGAACTTCCGGCTCTGGGTGACCGGGTTGAAGATTCGGAAGAAGGGCGCGGCATCGGCGCCGCTGCCGGCGACCCATTGCCAGCTCGCCGAATTGCTGGCGAGGTCGGCGTCGACCAGGGTGTCCCAGAACCACGCCTCGCCGCGACGCCAGTGGATCAGCAGGTGCTTGATCAGGAAGGACGCGGCGACCATGCGCACCCGGTTGTGCATCCAACCGGTCGCCCAGAGCTCTCGCATGCCGGCGTCGACCAGGGGATAGCCTGTGCGTCCGCGGGTCCAGGCCCGGTAGGCCGCCTCGTCCTCGCGCCAGGGAAAGGCATCGAAGCTCTGCTTCCAGTTTCGCTCGGGCAGCTCCGGCCAGTGGTATAGCAGGTGATAGGAGAACTCGCGCCAGCCCAGTTCGCGCAGGAAGGCTTCGCTGCTGGCCGGATCGAGGCCGCTGGCCGCAGCACTATGGCGGGTCGCATGCCAGATCTGACGCGGCGAAATCTCGCCCCAGTGCAGGTGCGGGGACAGCCGCGAGGTCCCGGGGCTGTCCGGTAAATCCCGCTGTGCCTGGTAGTCGCCGACCGCCGCGTCCAGGAAGGCCTCCAGCCGGGACTTCGCCCCGGCCTCGCCGGGGGTCCAGCTGTCCCGCAGGCCGCCGGCCCAGTCCGGTGCGTGGGGTAGGAGCGACCAGTTCTCGAGGGACTCGCCGCGCGCCTCGATACCGTCCGGCAGAGCTTCCGGACGGGGAAGGGGCCTCGGCGGTGCCGACCGGCCCAGCAAGTGCCGCCAGAAGGGCGTGAATACCTTGAAGGGCCCACCTGATTTGGTTTGTGGGAGCCAGGGCTCGAAGAGCAGCGCGGCGTTGCCGCTTTCTGCGGTGAGTCCACGCGCGTGGAGTGCGGTCTTGATCCGGGTGTCGCGAGCGATCGCGAAGGGCTCATAGCAGCGGTTCCAGTACACGGCGCCCGCACCGACCTCGGCTGCCAGTTCGAGGACCACGCGCTCGGCAGGGCCCCGGCGCAGCACGAGGGGCCGGCCCAGGTTTTCAAGGTCAGCGGCCAGAGACTTCAGGCTGCAGTGCAGCCACCAGCGTCCCGCGCCGCCCGCTGCCCAGCGGCCCGGCGTCTCGTCGTCCAGCACATAGACCGGCAGGATCGGAGCGTTACGCGCCAGGGCCGCGTCCAGCGCCGGGTTGTCGGCGAGCCGCAAGTCCTGGCGGAACCACAGGATACTGGGGGCGCTATCGCGGTTCATGCGGGCGGAGCTTTCGATCGGGCGAGCTGTCGATTGTTGTTACGACACCGCGGCGGCCTGCGATCAGGTCTCCGTTCGCCCGGCGAGGGCCGCGCTGGGAAAGGCGAAGATCCGGTCGCGGCCGAGCAGGTGGGCGATGAAGCCGCCGGCAAAGTGTCGTGCGATCGACGGGCTGAGGACATCGAGCCCTCCGGTGAAGGCACCGAAGGCGGGCAAGATCAACCGGCGCCCGTCGGTGACGAAGCAGCGGGCGGTCAGCCGGCGTGCCCGAACCCGGACCGAGGCCTTGGGGTGGTAGTGGCCGGAGACCTCACCCTCCCAGGGTCCCTGGACCAGGGCCTCGTGCCGAAAAATCAGCGGACCCAGGACGAGCTCAGGCGCGACCTCGCCACCCCAGTCCTTCGGCGGCAGGGGGTCATGATTGCCGCAGATCCAGATCCAATCGCGGTTCCGGGTCAGTGCCCGGATCCGCTCGGCCGCCGCGCCGTTGAGGCGCTCCGCCGCGGCCGGATCGTGGAAGGAATCGCCGAGACTCACCACGCGGGCCGGCCGGAGGCGCGCGACCAGGGCCTCGAGTCCGCGCAAGGTGGCTGCGGTGTCATAGGGTGGCAGCAGGTGGCCGAAAGCGGCAAAGGACGAGGCCTTCTCCAGGTGAAGGTCGGAAACCACGAGAGTTTCCTTTGCCGGCCAATAGAGCGCGCCAGAGATGTCGGCTCGTAACTCGGTGCCGTTGACCAGCAGCTTCGCCGCCGCGATCGGGCGGGTGGACGCCGGGCTTCGCGGGCGATGGGATTGCGGGTTGGTCATCGAGGGCCGACGCGCATAGGATTCGTTAGATCCTTCAAGGATGATAACATTGGACCGAAGTTATGCGGACATCGGCCGTCATAGCACTGCTGCTGCTTTCCATCATCCCTGCAGTGTGGGGGCAGCAGCCCTTGCGCGCAGGGCCGCACCTAACGGCCGAGGAACTACAGTCTTTACACGGGGCCTATGACAGCCGGGAACTGCAGCTGCTGGTGACCAGCAGCCAGGGTGGTGCTGGCGAGAGGACCCGTGTGGTCACCCTCGGTCCGGACTATGTCGCCGTTGCGTCGGAAGACGGCCAAACCATCTTCGACACCAAGTTCAAGCGGCTGCTGCAGGTCGATCGCGAGGCCGGGGCCTTCTATAACAACTCGCTCTTCGCACCGGCCGCCTTCGTCGAAAGAGAGTTGGAGAAGCGGATCAATCTCCACAAGGCGGTGTTGCGTGCTGGAATCAAAGCGGACAAGGTGCCGCCGAACCTCAAGACCTTTTGGATCGAATCCGACCTTGGCGCTGAGGCGGACCGTGATGCCCCGCTCGAACTGGAACGGATCGAACATGACGATGGCTCGGTCTCGGTTCTCTTCGAACGTGAAGTGGTGGCGATTTGGAGTTTGTCGCAGATTCCGTTGACCCTAGGGCTACAACAGAAACTGCGTCTCTTCATGCAGTACCATCTAAAGCTCCACCCGCGCCTACGGCGCGCCATCCTGACCGAGGGAAAGCTACCGGCGGAGATCCAATACCGCCGTTTCAAGGGCGACCAGCTACAGGAGGAAAATGTTCGTTTCGCGTTGTCGCAGCGCCGCCGCGCGGCCTTTCCACTCGCCAGCGATCTGGAGTCGCGGCCCGAGCCGAGATCGGACGCGGCCTTCGAGCGCGATCTATATCCAGTGATGGTCGCGGCGGCCGTCGGGCGGGAGGGCCGCGGCCCGACCACCTTTCCAAGTTACCTCGCCGAGGCGAGGGCGGCGATCGGCCGCGGCGCCCTTCTTGAGGCCTGGCTGACCCTGATGGAGGCGACCCTGCACTACCTACCGCGCTCGGCTATCTGTCCTGAGGGGACCGCTGGCGGCAGCGATTGTATCGGCCGCCAGGTGGTGGAGGACGTACTCCTCGAGGATGAGCGGGTCCGTGAGGTGCAGACTGCGTTGGCAATGGGACAGCGCGCCGGGAAGCCGAAAGAGCTGATCGAAAGGCTGGGCCGGATTTCCCGAAAGGGGATCTCCAAGGGCTACCTGCTGGATGTCTTCCGCGGCAACGCGCTATCCCAGCGGCCGGACTTGTTGGAGACCTTCAAACTGGATCCGGTCGCCCTGATTGCCAGCGGGATCTACGCGAGCCCATATGTCCCGAGCTTTTACAGGGACCTGGGCGACCACTTCGCTCGCAACCTCGACTACGTGCGCGCCTTCCTCTGCTGGGATCTGGGGCGGGCGTTGCCGGACGGCGCGACTAACGAGAGCCTGCTGTCAATCTCCGCGCTCGAGGCTGACCTGGAGCGCCGCTTCCCCGAGTTCTTCTAGCTCGAAAGCGGCAGCCGGGCCTGGTCGCTGCCCTCCGTGGCCTCGGCGATCAAGCCCTGGGCGCCCTCGTCCAGCAATTCGTCGAAG
>JASJAL010000022.1 GCA_030067055.1 Kiloniellales bacterium
TGAAACCACCGAACAGCGCATACTGGCGCAGTCGTTGCGCAAAGGCGTCGAGCGGCAGCTCCGCAGCGCTCTCGTAGGTGGATTGAAAAGACTCGGGATGGCTCTTGAGCGCCTCGAGCCGGATCTCGCGGAAGACCTCGGCATCGTCCTCCGTTAGGCGTCTGACGTGGATATCCATGGCGTACCTCCCGACGTAGCGCTTGCCGACAATGCCTGCCGGCGGCTTCCCGATGTCCCCGCTTCTCCGCCGAAGATCATAGCACGAGTGGGGCCGCCGATGAATCCAGCTTCAACCCAGCGGCGCGCAATTCGATCCGTAGTCCAGTCAGCGGAAGCCTTCGATCGAGGGATCACTCCCAAAAGCAACCATGAGGCACTCGGCGAATAACCGCTGTTGGCCAAGTCTCGTTTTCCCAGAGCGTCCATTGCGAGGATGGGTTGAAGCACAGCCCCGGACATTCCGTAGCAGCCGAAAACCGAGGACTCAGCCAAGCAACCTGGGAAGCCAAGCTCTGAGTCGGTTCTTACGATGGAACCTGCTAACCTGTTCGGGCGGTTGGACGCGCTATCCCAGGACGCTGACGCAACGATACCCAAGCAGCGGGGCAACGTGGTATAGGGGCCGCTAACTTGGACCGCCGGGAAATGCCTGGGGAGGCGAGGCAATGAAGAAGGTCGCGATCTTGTTGGCCCTGCTGGGCGTGCTGGGATCGGGTGCGAATGCGCTCGCCCAGGAGCCGCCGGCGATGACGGTCTGGAAAAGCCCCTGGTGCGGGTGTTGCGGCAAGTGGGTGGAGCATATGGAGGCCGCGGGCTTCGAGGTCCAGGTGGAGGAGGTCGAGGACCTGGGCCGGGTGAAGCGCATGGCGGCGGTGCCGGAGAACCTGCAGTCCTGTCATACGGCGCGGGTCGGCGGCTACACGATCGAAGGGCATGTGCCGGCCGCGGACGTCCTGCGCCTGCTCGAGGAAAGACCGAATGCGCAGGGGCTTTTCGTGCCCGGAATGCCATCCGGCTCGCCGGGCATGGAGAACGGAGAACACGACCCCTACGACGTCCTCATGCTGAAGCGCGGGGGCAGCACCGAGGTATTCAGCTCGCACAGATAGGGCAGACAACTCGCCGCGCGTCGGGAGCGGGTCTCGCAGCCCACCAGCTGACGAACGCACCTTGGGAGCGTCTCGGGTTCCCCAGGAGTTACCTGCAGTCCGTTCGACTTGTGATCATCCAGGCCTCGGACTCGAATCCGGCCGTGCTTTGGCCGGATCCGACAGGCATCACCGCGGCAGTTCCTCCAGTGACATCAGCGAGGCATTGCCGCCGGCGGCGGTGGTGTCGACGCTGAGCGTTCGCTCGGTCGCGAAGCGATGCAGGTAGTGCGGGCCGCCGGCCTTGGGTCCGGTGCCGGAGAGGCCCTCGCCGCCGAAGGGCTGCACGCCGACGACCGCGCCGATGATGTTGCGGTTGACGTAGGCATTGCCGACCTTAAGGCGGCGGTGGATGTAGTCGACCGTGGTGTCGATCCGGCTGTGGATGCCCAGGGTCAGGCCATAGCCGGTGCCGTTAATCGCCTCGATCACCTGGTCCAGGCGGTCCGAGGGATAGCGGATCACGTGCAGGATCGGCCCGAAGACTTCCCGCTGCAGGCGGCTCAAGGCGTCGATCTCGAAGGCCGCGGGCGCGACGAAGGTGCCGGCCGCGCAGTCCTCGCCCAGGCGCGCCTCGGCGACCAGCTTGGCTTCCTGGGTCATGCGCTTGACGTGAGCCTGCAGCATGGCCTGGGCCTCGGAGTCGATCACCGGGCCGATGTCGGTCGAGAGCCAGGCCGGATCGCCGACCTTCAGCTCGTGCAAGGCGCCGGAGATCATCTCCAGCATCCGGTCGGCGACGCTGTCCTGCAGGAAGAGGACGCGCAGCGCCGAGCAGCGCTGCCCGGCGCTCTGAAAGGCGGAGGCGATGACGTCGCGGGTCACCTGCTCGGGCAGCGCGGTGGAATCGACGATCATGGCGTTCTGGCCGCCGGTCTCGGCGATCAGCGGGACGATCGGCCCTTCGCGCTGGGCCAGGGCCTGGTTGATCAGGCGCGCGACCTCGGTCGAGCCGGTGAAGGCCACGCCCGAGATGCGCGGGTCGGCGACCAGGGGCCCGCCGACCTTGGGCCCGTCGCCCGGCAGCAGGTGCAGGACCTCACCCGGCACGCCGGCCTTGTGGAGTAGGCGCACGGCGGCGGCCGCGACCAGCGGCGTCTGCTCGGCCGGCTTGGCGATCACCGCGTTGCCGGCCGCCAGGGCCGCCGTCACCTGCCCGGTGAAGATCGCCAGGGGGAAGTTCCAGGGCGAGATGCAGAGGAAGCTGCCCCGGCCGTGCAGCGACAGCTCGTCGCGCTCGCCGGTCGGCCCCGGCAAGGCCAGGGGTCCCGCGAAATCCTCGCGCGCCTTGCAGGCGTAATAGCGGCAGAAGTCGACCGCCTCGCGGATCTCGGCGATGGCGTCGTTGACCGTCTTGCCGGCCTCGCGGATGCAGAGCGCGACCAGTTCGGCGGTGTTCTCCTCGTAGAGATCGGCGGCGCGCTCCAGGCAGGCCGCCCGCGCCTCGGCCGGAGCCGCGTCCCAGGCCGGCGCCGCCTCGGTGACCAGCCCCAGGGCCCGTTCGATGTCGGCCTGCGAGGCCTCCGTCACTTCGCCCACCAGCTGGCGGCGGTCGGCCGGGTTGTGGAGATCCCGGGCCGCGCCCTGGCGCTCCTGACCGCCGACGATGGGCCCGGCCTGCCAGGGACCCGTCTGGGCCGCCGCCTGCCCAAGCGCCGACAGTGCCGGCACGTCGGAAAGATCCAGTCCTCGCGCGGCACGCCGCGCTGCGCCATAGAGATCGGCCGGCAGGGGAATGTTGGGATGAGGGATCTTGTCCCAGCCGCGCACCTTGGCCACCGGATCGGCGACGATCTCGGCGATCGGCAGCTTCTCGTCCTGGATGCGGTTGACGAAGGAGGTGTTGGCGCCGTTCTCCAGCAGGCGCCGGACCAGGTAGGCCAGCAGGTCCTCGTGGCTGCCGACCGGGGCGTAGATCCGGCAGGATATGCCCAGCTGGCTCTCCTCGACGACCTGCTCGTAGAGTGCCTCGCCCATGCCATGCAGGCGCTGGAACTCGTAGTCGGCGCTGTTGCCGGCCCGCTCCATCACCGTGGCCAGGCTGTGCGCGTTGTGGGTCGCGAACTGCGGGTAGAAGGCCTCGGGGTCGGCCAGCAGCTTCTTGACGCAGGCCAGGTAGGAGACGTCGGTCGAGGCCTTGCTGGTGAAGACCGGATAGCCGGCCAGGCCCTGCTCCTGGGCGCGCTTGACCTCGGTGTCCCAGTAGGCGCCCTTGACCAGGCGCACCATCAGCCGGCGCTGGTGGCGCCGTGCCATCTCGGCCAGCCAGTCGATCAGCGGCGCACCGCGCTTGAGGTAGGCTTGGACCGCGAGGCCGAAGCCGTTCCAGCCGGCGAGCTCGGGATCGCCGGATACCGCCTCGATGACGTCGAGGGAGATGTCCAGGCGGTCGGCTTCCTCGGCGTCGACGGTCAGGCCGATGTCGGCGGCCTTGGCGTCGGCGGCGAGCTGCCTCAGTCGCGGCACCAGCTCCGAAAGGACCCGGTCGCGCTGGGCGAAGAGATAACGCGGGTGCAGGGCCGAGAGCTTGACCGAGATCCCCGGCGCGGCAATCGGCCCCTTGCCCTGCGCGGCCTTGCCGATGGCGCCGATGGCATCACGGTAGGATGCGAAGTAGCGCTCGGCATCGGCCATGGTGTAGGCGGCCTCGCCCAGCATGTCGTAGGAGTAGGTGTAGCCCTTGGCCTCCAGCGGCCGGGCGCGCTCCAGGGCCTCCTCGATGGTCCGGCCCATCACGAACTGGCGGCCCAGGATGCGCATGGCCTGGGTCACCGCGCTGCGGATCACCGGTTCGCCGCTGCGCGCCACGAGCCGGCGCAGCACGTCGGCCAGGTCATCGGTCTGGCCCTGATCCAGGCGGATCACCCGGCCGGTCAGCATCAGGGCCCAGGTCGAGGCATTGACGAAGAGGGACTCGCTGTGCCCGAGGTGGGCCCCCCAATCGGCCTCGGCGAGCTTATCCTTGATCAAGCGGTCAGCGGTGTCGGCATCGGGCACCCGCAGCAAGGCCTCCGCCAGGCACATCAGGACCACGCCCTCGCGGCTGGACAGCTCGTATTCGTTCATGAAGGCGTCGATACCGCCCTGGCCCAGGCGTCGACGGCGCACCTCCTCGACCAGCTGGGTCGCGCGCTCCTCGACTCGTGTGCGCGCGGGAGCCGGCATCTCGGCCTCGGCCAGCAAGGCCTCGACGACCTCGGTCTCGTCGGCGTGATAGGTGGCGCGCAGGGTCTGGCGCAGGCGCGAGACCTCGGCGAGGGCAGGATCGATGAGCATGATCGGGGCCTTTGGACGTCTGTGAGCCGCTGGGACCCGACCAATCTAAAGGCTGCCCCGACCCGGTGGAAGAGCCGGCTTCGTGCGCGTTGCCTTTCGGTTCCAGAATCGCCGGCCGGCGCCCTGCCGATCAGCCATCGACGACCGGCAAAGCGACCTCGTTGCGGCGCAGGAAGGGGATCGTCCAAGGCGGATCATAGAAGTACGCGAGCGGCTCTCCCTCCGGACGCCAGGAGGAAGCGTTCAGAACCTTGCGCAGGGCGATTTCCTCGGAATCGAGCTTACCCGCACTTCGCAAGCCGGTGAAGCGACGCACCGCCAGGACCTGGCCGGGCACGGTCAGGATCCGCACCCGGGGATCCTCCGGGGTCGGCGCGGTCGCCTCGGTCAGGCTGGACGGCAGAAAAAAGCGCATGGTCAGGCGGCCGCCGTCGCCCGAAGCGGTCTCGACCGGTACCGTCATGGCGATTTTTTCGCCTTCGGATCCGCTGGCGACCTCGACGGGGGCGGTCATGGCGATCTCTTGCTGCGCCCGGTTGCCGCCGAAGATATAGCCGGCGAGAACGCGGAAGGCGGCGTTCCGGGCTGCGCCGTCGTCCTCCGCCTCGACCTCTACTTCGGCGGCGAGACGCGGGCCGTAGCGGCGAACTTCGACCGCTTCGCCAAGATCCGCAATCACTTCGTAGTCGGGCTGCTCGGTGCCCGAGCGAATGCCGAAGACCGTGCATCCGGTCAGCAGGGTCGTGGCAAGAAAGATTGTGGTCCAGCGCAACATGTCAGCTCTTCTCGTAGCGGTTACGGCAGAGTCAGTGTCAAGGATACGTGTCGCAAGAGCCGGCGGATTGCGGCGCCCGGCTCAGACCAAGACTCCCAGGGCCGCCTGGGCCTGGAGCACGGCCGGATAGCGGAAGCAGTCGTGCAGGTGATCGTTCACGATTCCGACCGCCTGGAGGTAGGAATAGACGGTGGTCGGGCCAACGAAGGAGAAGCCGCGCGCCTTCAGGTCCTTGCCGATTTGCTCGGAGAGCGGCGTGATGGCCGGGACCTCGCCGCTGGACTTCCAGCCGTTGTTGATCGGCTGGCCGTCGACGAAGCGCCAGATGTAGGCGTTGAAGGAGCCGAACTCCTCCTGGATCGCCAGGAAGGCCTTAGCGTTCTTGACCGTCGCGGCGACCTTGCCGCGGTGCCGCACGATCTCAGCGCCGCCCAGGATCTGCTCCTGATTGAGTTCGCTCAGCTTGGCCACCTCGGCGGGGTCGAAGCCGGCGAAGGCGCGCCGGTAGCCTTCGCGCTTGGCCAGGATGGTCAGCCAGCTGAGCCCGGACTGGGCGCCCTCCAGGATGATCATCTCGAAGTGGCGCCGGTCGTCGGTGACCGGCAAGCCCCATTCCCGGTCGTGGTAGTCCCGCTCGAGGTCGTTCTTTTCGGCCCAGCTGCAGCGCGTCATGCCAGTCTCCTCCGGATGATTGTCGTCGTGCCGATCCATCAATGGAAGTCCCGCGAGCGGAAAAGCCTTTGGTTGCGCGGATGCCGGCCGAGCTTGTTGTCCCGCGGGTCGCGGCCGGGACGCTTGACCTCGTCGGCCCGGGCGTAGGGCGGGTCGAAAAGGTCGCGGGCCGGGGTCGCCAGATCGGCGAGCCAGGCGGTCTTGTCGATCAGGCGGTCGGCGATGACGTGGATCACCAGGCCCTCCTTCTGCAGCTTGCCCTCGACCGCGACCAGGCTGGCGCCCATGACGATGGCGCGGAAGCGTTCGAAGACCTTGGGCCAGATCACAGTGTTGGCGATCCCGCCCTCGTCTTCCAGGGTCGCGAAGATCACCCCGCTGGCCGTCCCCGGGCGCTGGCGGACCAGGACCAGGCCCGAGACCTTGACCCGGGCGCCATCGGCCAACTGGGCCAGGCGGGCGTTGGGGATCACGCCCTCCGCCGCCAGCCGGTCGCGCAGGAAGGAGACCGGATGCGCCTTCAGGGAAAGGCGCAGGCTGCGGTAGTCGTCGACCACGTGCTCGGGCAAACCCATGGCCGGCAGAGCCACGGCCGCTTCCTCGCCCTGCTCCTCCTCCCCCGCCGCGGCGAAGAGCGGCAGGGGCGTGGCCTCGGGCAGGCCCTTGACCGCCCAGAGCGCGGCCCGGCGGTCGAGGCCTTGGGAGCGGAAGGCGTCGGCCCGGGCCAGGGCCTCCAGCGAGCGGGTCTTGAGCCGGCTGCGGCGCCAGAGCTGTAGGGGATCGGCGTAGCCGTTGCCCCGCGCCGCGACCAGGGACTGGCCCTCGGCCTCGGCCAGGCCCTTGGCCTGCCGGAGCCCCAGGCGCAGGGCCAGGCCGCCGGCGCGCTCCGAGGGCTCCAGGGTGCAGTCCCAGTCGCTGAGGTTGACGTCGAGCGGGCGGACCTCGACACCGTGCTCGCGGGCGTCGCGGACGATCTGCGCCGGGGCGTAGAAGCCCATGGGCTGGCTGTTGAGCAGGGCGCAGGCGAAGACCGCCGGGTGATGGCACTTCAGCCAGGAGGAGACGTAGACCAGCAGGGCGAAGCTGGCGGCGTGGCTCTCCGGGAAGCCGTAGGTGCCGAAGCCCTCGATCTGCTTGAAGCAGCGCTCGGCGAAGTCGCGCGCGTAGCCGCGCCCGACCATGCCTTCGATGAACTTGTCGCGGAAGGTGTGGATGGTCCCGACGTGGCGGAAGGTCGCCATGGCGCGGCGCAACCGGTCGGCCTCCGAGGGACTGAAGCCGGCGGCGACGATGGCGATCTTCATCGCCTGCTCCTGGAACAGGGGCACGCCGAGGGTCCGGCCCAGAACCTGGGCCAGCTCTTCGGAGGGATAGGTGACCGGCTCCTGGCCGTTGCGGCGGCGCAGGTAGGGGTGAACCATGTCGCCCTGGATCGGCCCCGGGCGGACGATCGCGACCTCGATCACCAGGTCGTAGAAGCTGCGCGGCTTGAGCCGGGGCAGCATGGTCATCTGGGCCCGGCTTTCGACCTGGAAGACGCCGAGGGAATCCGCCTTGCAGAGCATGTCGTAGACCGCCGGGTCCTCGGCCGGGATGCTGGCCAGGTCGTGGCTCTGGCCGAGGTGCCGGGCCATCAGCTCGAAGCCCTTGCGCAGGCAGGTCAGCATGCCGAGCGCCAGGACGTCGACCTTGAGGATGCCCAGGGCGTCGAGGTCGTCCTTGTCCCACTCGATCACCGTGCGGTCCGGCATGGCGGCGTTCTCGATCGGCACCACCTCGGACAGCGGGCCGCGGGTCATGACGAAGCCGCCGACATGCTGCGAGAGGTGACGGGGAAAGCCGATCAGCTCGCGGGTCAGCGCCAGGGTCTGGCGCAGGCGGCGGTCGCCGGGATCGAGGCCCAGCTCGCGGATCCGGGCCTCGTCGATGGCCTGCTCGCTCCAACCCCAGACCGTGCCGGCCAGGGCCGAGACCGTGTCGGCCGAAAGCCCCATGGCCTTGCCGGCCTCGCGGATCGCGCCGCGGCTGCGGTAGCAGATCACGGTCGCCGCCAGACCGGCCCGGTCGCGGCCGTACTTGTCGTAGACGTACTGGATCACCTCCTCGCGGCGCTCGTGCTCGAAGTCGACGTCGATGTCCGGCGGCTCGTTGCGCTCGGCGCTGACGAAGCGCTCGAACAGCAGCTCGACCCGCGCCGGGTCGACCGAGGTGACGCCGAGGCAGTAGCAGACCGAGGAGTTGGCGGCGGAACCTCGGCCCTGGCAGAGGATTCCCCGGCTCCGGGCAAAGCGGACCAGATCATAGACGGTGAGGAAGTAGGGCGCGTAGCCGAGTTCCTCGATCAGGGCCAGCTCGTGGGTCAGGGCCGTATCTACATTCTCAGGCACGCCTTCCGGAAAGCGTTCGGGCGGATAGCGGTCCCGGGCGCCCTGCCAGGTCAGGTGAACGAGCTCCTCCTGCGGGCTGCGGCCCTCGCTGGTGGTCTCGTCGGGGTATTCGTACCGCAGTTCGTCGAGGGAGAAGCGGCAGGCCTCGGCAATCTCCAGGGTCCGCGCGACGGCCTCGGGATGGTCGCGGAACAGCCGCAACATCTCGGCCGGCGGCTTGAGGTGACGCTCGGCGTTGGCCTCGAGGCGGAGGCCGGCCTCGTCGATCGTGCAGTGCTCGCGGATGCAGGTGACGAGGTCGAGCAGGGGCTTGCGCCCCGGATGATGCAGGCGGACGTCGTTGGTCGCGACCAGGGGCACGGCGCCGGCCCGGGCGAGATCGGCCAGGCGCGCGAGCCGCGGCCGGTCGTCGCCCCGATAGAGCATGCGGGCGGCCAGGTAGCAGGATTCGACGGGAGTCTCCCGGGCGAAGGCCCGGAGCTGCCGGGCGAAGGCGGCGCCGGGCACCTCGGGCGGCAGGACGATGAAGACCTGGCCCTCGGCCGCGGCCTGGATGTCGGCCAGGGTCAGATGGCAGTCGCCCTTCTCGGCCCGGCGCTTGCCCAGGGTCAGCAGGCGGGACAGCCGGCCGTAGGCGGCCCGGTCGCGGGGATAGCAGAGGATCTCCGGCCCGTCCCGGGGCACCAGGCGGGCGCCGACCAGCAGGCGCAGGCCGGCCGCCTTGGCCGCGACATGGGCGCGCACCACCCCGGCCAGGGAATTGCGGTCGGCGACCCCGATGGCGGCCAGGCCTAGGGCCGCGGCGGCGGTCACCAGTTCGTCCGGGTGCGAGCCGCCGCGCAGGAAGCTGTAGTTGGTCGTGACCTCGAGCTCGGCGTAGCCCGCTGCTGCAATCATCGCCAGGTGGCCATCCTCAGGCCCGGGTCTTCAGGCGAAGAGGCCGTGCAGGTACCAGCGGCCCTCGGCCCGGTAAACCCAGTAGCGGCGGCCGTCGTCGTCCTCGACCCGGAAGTAGTCGCGGGCCGGCTCGGCTGCCTTGGCGGACTCGGGATGCCACCATTCCGGGCTCAGCCGCTCCGGCCCTTCGGCGGCGGCGATCCTGTGCAGCAGCCGGCGCCAGCGGAACTGGGCCGGCGGATGGTCGGGCAGCAGCGCCAGGGCCTCGATCGGCTGGGCCCGCGGCAAGAGCCGCAGCGGCCGGGGCCGTTCCGGGCGCCGCCAGGCCGCGGTCGGGGCTGCGGTCGGCGCTTCCACAGGCGGCGCCGCGGCCACCGCCCGCTCGGGGAGGTGGCTCTCGCGCGGTGCCTGTCGGGTGACGCCGGCGGCGCCCAGGCGGTTCATCAGGCGGTCGACCACCTCACCCAAGGCTTCGGGCGGGGACGCCTCGAGAGTGGGCGCCTCGGACGCCGGGACCGCTTCGGGCGCCCGGGCCGGGCGGAGCGCGGCCCCGAAAGCCGGGGGCTCGGCCTTCGGGACCGCGGCTGCCCGGGCCGGGACGCCGGCGGCGCAGGGCAGGACGCTCTGCAGGGCGTTCAGGGGCTCGGCCGCCGTGGCGGCCAGGGTCATGACCTCGACCCCGAAGCCGGGATCGACCCGCTCCAGGCGCTGGGCGAAGAGGCGCTTGAGGTGCTGGGGTTCGCGGCTCGGCCGGCTGGTGCCGAGCCTCAGGCGGCCCAGGCTGCCGTCGGCCCGGTACAGGGTGAAGACCAGGCGCCGCGCGCCCTGGCCGCGTTCCTCCAGGCGACGGCAGAGCGCCAGGATCAGGGCCTCCAGGCCCAGCGCGATGGCCTCGGGCGCGTCGCTCGGCTCCGGCAGGGCCAGGCGCTCGACGAAGGGCGGCACCGGGGTCAGGGGCGAGATCGCCTCGCGCGCCCGGCCCAGGGCCTGGGCCAGGCGGTGCGCGACCATGGGCCCGAAGCGCCGCGCCAGGCTGCCGGCGGGCAGCGCGTAGAGGTCGCCGACCCGCCGCAGGCCGAGGCGCTGCAGCAGCTCGACCTGGCCGGGGGCCAGGCGCAGCGCCGCGACCGGCAGCTCGGCCAGGGTCGCCTTTGCCGCGCCGGGCGGGACGACGCGGGTGGCAGCACCCCCACTGGCACTGGGGCCGGCGCCCTGGTCGGCACTGGGGTCGGCGCCTTCGGCAGGTGCGAAGCGGGCGACCGCCCAGGCCAGGCCCGGGGTATCGGCCAGGGCGGTGCGGGCGGTGTAGCCCTGGCTTTCCAGGCCGGCGACCAGGGCCGCCAGCAGGGCTTCCTCGCCGCCGAAGAGATGGGCGCAGCCGGTGACGTCGAGCAGCAGGCCGGCCGCCCCGCCAGCGTCGCAGCCGCTGCGATCGGGGGCGACCCAGGGGGTGAAGCGGCCGCACCAGGCGGCCAGGGCCGAGAGGGCCCGGAGGTCGGCGGCCGGGTCGTGCTCGGCGGTCTCCAGGTCGGGCTGGATCGCCCGGGCGTCGGCCAGGGGCAGCCCCGGCGCCAGCCCGGCCGCGTCGGCCCGGGCGTCGACCGCGGCCAGCAGCAGGCAGCCACGCTCCTGGCGCAGCAGGACCCGGGGCCTATCCGGCCTGGCGGACTTCTGCCGGGCCGCTCTCGCAGGCGCCAGCGGCGTCAGCCGGTCGGTCGCAAAACGGGGCAACCAGACTGAAATCACCCGTCGCATGATCCCACTCCATCAGAAAGTTTCCCGGTCGTCCGGCCCGGCAGCGCAGGAGCTCGACCTGCCAGCGCGGCCGCGGCTCGGCGATGCCACTGTCCGGCAGGACAAAGCTTGCGGCCGGGGCCGCCGAAACCCGCCAGCGGGTCGCCGCCGCAATCGGCGCCGCCGCCCCCGGCCGGCCCCAGCGGCGCAGCAAAAAGGCCGGGAGTCCGCCGGATTCCGCCGCCAGCTGCAGCCGCCGGGCGGCGGTGGCCTCGAGCTCCGCGACCTCCGCCACCACCGCGGCCAGGGCGCCCGAGCGCAGGCCCTCCTCCATGGCCCAGAGGACCTCGCCGTCGCCCCTGGCCCGGCCTTCGATCAGCCGGCCCGGGTCGAAGCCGAAGGCCGCCAGCCCGGGGGCGTAGAGATCGCCGCCGGCGGCCAGCCAGAGCACCGGCCCCGGCCGGCGGACGGCAATCCGGACCAGCAGGGCCAGGCAGAAGCCGGTCACAGGGCCGTCGTCCCAGTCCGCCCTGCCCGGGGCGATCTCGTGCAGAGCGGCCAGGGACAGGCCGCAGGCCGGCAGGGCGGCGTCCAGGGGCGCCAGGCCCAGGAGGAGGCCGTCGCAAGCGGCCCGCCCGGTGCCGCGCTCGAGCAGGCGAATCCGCTCACGCAGCGCCTCGAGGCCCCAGGGCTCCTCGTTTTCCGGCAGCTCAGCTTCGCAGTTTTCCAGCCCCGACGGCATGATGTTCCACTTTTGTTCTGTTCACTATTTGTTCTACAAAGCCCGCCCGCCGGAGTCAAGCTATCCAGGCTCGCTCCGCTACCTCCTCCAGGTCTCTGGACAACCCGGGGCCGCCTCGGGCAGCCTGCGGTCATGTCGAGCCAAGACCTCTACCAGGGCCGCTTCGCCCAGCTGGTCGGCTATCAGGTCTCCGCCTGGCGGGACGACCACGCCGAGGTCAGCCTGGAAATCCGGGAAGAGCACCTCAACCGCAGCGGGGTCCTGCACGGCGGCGTCATGACCACCCTGATCGATTCCGCCTGCGGCTACTGCGGCTGCTACAGCCCGGATCCCGCCCGCCCACGCCGGGCCATGACCGTGTCCCTGACCTGCCACTTCCTGGGCCCGGTCCGCGAGGGTGACCGCCTGACCGCCGTGGCTCGGCGGACCGGCGGCGGCCGGCAGCTCTTCTTCTGCGACTGCAAGGTCATGAACCAGGACGGCCGCCTGGTCGCCGAGGGCAGCGGCGTCTTCAAGTACCGCCGTGGCAGCGAGCCGGAGTCCGGCTAAGCTTTCGGCTTCCCGGGCATCGGCCAAGTGTCGGAGAGGCGGTAGCCGCCGGGCCAGGGGTCTTGCGGGTCGAGCAGGTACTGGTGGCTGCCCGTAACCCAGGCCCGCCCGGAGATCGAGGGCAGGATGGCCGGGCGGCCGCCGACCGTGGTCTCGGCCTCGATCCGGCCCTCGAAACGGGAGTCGATGATCGAGCGGGCGCGGAAGCCGTCACCCGGCTTCATCTTGCCACGGGCGTGCAGCAGCGCCATGCGGGCCGAGAGCGCGGTCCCGGTCGGTGATCGGTCGATCTTGCCGGGATCGATGCAGCAGGCGTTACGGCCGCTCCAGCGGCCCTCCTCGCGCTCCAGGGGGCCGGCGAAGAGGCAAAAGGAGATGTGGGCCCACTCAGGGTTTTCGGGATGCCAAAAACCCAATTGCGCGTTGGCGGCCGCGGTGATCCGGGGGCCGATCTCGGCCAGGTCCCGCGCCTCCGCGGCGGTCAGCTCGAAGCCCAGGGCCGCTGCATCGACGACGACGAAGCTGTCGCCGCCGTAGGCAGTGTCGACCGTCAAGCTGCCCAGGCCCTCGACCTCCAGCGCCGCGTCGAGCCGACCGGCGAAGCAGGCGACGTTACGGATCGTGATCCGCTCGGCCTTGCCGTCGCGGCAGGCCGCTTCGACCTCGATGACGCCGCCCGGCGCCTCCAGGTGGAAGCGGGTCTCCGGCTCGGTGACGGCGACGATCCCGCTGTCGAGCAGCACCGTCGCGACGCAGATCGCGTTGGAGCCGGACATCGGCGGCGTATGCATCGGCTCCATGATGATGAAGCCCATGGCCGCCCGCGGGTCCACGGGCGGCACCAGCAGGTTGACGTGGCGGAAGACGCCGCCGCGCGGCTCGTTGAGCAGGAAGTCCCGCAAGGTCCCGTCCTCGGCGATCCAGCGGGACTGCGCCCAGATCGTGTCGCCGGGCGGCGGCGCCACGCCGCCGATCACGACGTCGCCGACCTCGCCCTCGGCGTGGCAGCCGATGACGTGAATCGCCTTGCTGGAGCGCATCCGGCTCACCCCCTTGCCGCATCCGACTTTCAAGCTCCTTAGAGCATCGTAACGGCGAAAGCCAGCACCCTCGGCCGGGCGGCCAATCTCAGTCGGGCTTGCTCAGCAGATCCCGCAGCAGTGTCGCGTGGGTCAAGGTCTCCTCCCGGGCGCCGAAAAGCAGGGTAACGCACCGCCGGTCTCGCACGATCGCGCGCAGGCGCTCGAGCGCGGCCGCACGCTCGGGGTCCTTCAGCTCTTCCCGGTAGCGCTGCGCGAACTCCGTCCAGCGCTCCGGATCGTGCCCGAACCACTTGCGCAGCTCGGTCGAGGGCGCGATCTCCTTGAGCCAGAGATCGACCGCGGCAGCCTCCTTGGCCAGGCCTCGGGGCCAGAGCCGGTCGATCAGCACCCGGTAGCCGTCCTCGGGCGCGGACGGCGCATAGACGCGCTTGATCCAGACCATGGTTCCTCCGGCCTGTCGAAGACGGAAAGCGGAATTCCTATCACATCTTCCGGCGGCTGGACGGCCAATGATCCTGCACAGCGCCGCGAACGACGACTAAACCGATTGACTGCCTCCACCGAATGGCAGCTCCTCACGCGACTTTGAAGACCCCTCCCCGCTTCGTGTCTTTCCCACTTCCCGGTCGGACCTATCTCACCTCTCATGAACGGCCGACATTCCGACATCGCGAGCGTTGTCCGCAAGGAACATAGGGAGCCACGACAGAGTCCCGCAGACTCGAACTGGACCAAAGCTCGCGGGCTTTGCGAAAGACCCGGATTGATCTCGATCATCGTCCCGACACTGAACGAGGCTGACCGCCTGCCGAGCCTTCTGTCCGACCTCGCCACGGAAACTCCGAGACATGAGGTTATCGTCGTCGACGGCGGCAGCGACGACGGAACCGACGCGGTCGCCCGCCGCGCCGGCGCGCGCGTGCTGCCCTCGGCTCCGGGCCGCGGCCAGCAGCTCTCGGCCGGGGCCGCGGCGGCGCGCGGCGAGATCCTGCTCTTCCTCCATGCCGATTCGCGCTTTCCCGCCGGCGGGCTGGCGCGGATACTCGAGACCCTCGCCGCCCATCCGACCCGCCCGGGCGGCAACTTCCGTCTGGTCTTCGACG
>JASJAL010000198.1 GCA_030067055.1 Kiloniellales bacterium
CCGGCGGCCTGGGCGAAGGCGGCGGAGACCACCACGTTCTGGTCGAGGGCCCGCGACATGGCCTCGATCCGGGCGACCTCGTTGACCGCCGGCCCGACCACGGTGAAGTCCAGGCGGTCGCGCGAACCGATGTTGCCGAACTCGACCTCGCCCAGATGCAGGCCGAGGCCGAAGTCGGCCCAGGGCAGGCCCTTGCGCTCCCGGTCGTCGCGCAAGGCGTCGCAGCGCTCCGTCATGGCGGCGGCGGCGTTGAGTGCCGCGCAGCAATTCGCCTCGTCGTCCTCGGCCTCCGAGAACATCGCCAGGAAGCCGTCGCCGGTGAACTTCAGGACCTCGCCGTCGAACTCGTGCACGGTATTGACCATGCACTCGAAGTAGTCGTGCATCATGCCCAGCAGGCGGTCGCGCGGCTGGCTGTCCGAGATCTTGGTGAAGCCGCGCAGGTCGCAGTACCAGAGAACCGCCCGCAAGGTCTCGCCGCCGCCGCGATTGACGCTGCCGGTCATCACCCGGCGCCCGGCGGCACGCCCGAGGTAGGCGGTCACCACGCTCTCGAAGGCGCGCTGGTTGGCACTGCGGTTGACTGCTAGGGCCAGGGCCGGGAAGAGCGCGTCCAGGGCCGCGATCTCCGCTTCGGTGAAGCCCTCGGGCCGGTCGGTCACCCAGGAAGAGATCAAGCGGTTGGTCGGGCCCGGACGGGCCTCCTCCCCGAAGCGGATCTGTAGGGCGTAATAGTCGCTCGCCCCCTGTGCGCGGAAGTCGTTCAACAGGGGAAATCGAGTCGGCTGGTCGCTCTCCCAGAGGCGTTCGCGCAGGCGCATCACATCGTGTCGCCACATATAGGCGAAGGGGATGCCGTCGAGCTCATTTTCCGTCGCGTCTGCCTCGCCGCGCAGCCAGCCGCCCTCCTCCACTTCCTCGACGTCTTTGCGCCAGATGTAGAGGTATCCTTCGATGATCGGATGCAGGGTCGGCTGCGAGATGTTGGCTCGCCAGAGCCGGAAGCCGGCATCGGCCAGGCGCCGGCAAAAGCCGTCGAGCAGCCGCTGGATGCTGCCACCGCCGATCGCCTCGCTGATGATCCAGTTCTCGATCTCTAGGCGCTGATCCGCCTGCATGGGCTCCGGCCTTCTCCGCTCGGGGCGTCTCGCCGCCCCGCCGGCGGGCTGCGCCCGCAGGACGACGGCCCAAATCAAGACCGCCACAGACCGACTCGATCTGTGGCGTGAACCTTGATCCCTGCTCTACGCCGCCGCCCGGATCCCCGCGGCCTTGACCTCGTCCCCGACGTAGGATTCGAACTGCTTGAAGTTGACCTCGAAGCGCTTGCGCAGTTCCGCCGCGGTGGCGTCGTAGGCGCCTTTGTCGCGCCAGGTGTTCTTGGGATCGAGGACCTCCGGCGGCACTTCCGGGCAGGACTGCGGCATGGCCAGGCCGAAGTCCGGGTGCAGCAAGGTGCCGACCTGCGCCAGGCGGCCGTCGAGGGCGGCGCGGACCATGGCCCGGGTGTGGCCGATCGCCATGCGCTCGCCGACGCCGTAGGCGCCCCCGGTCCAGCCGGTGTTGACCAGCCAGCAGTTGGCGCCGTGGCGGGCGATCTTCTCGCCCAGCATGCGGGCGTAGACCGAGGGGTGCCGCGGCATGAAGGGCGCGCCGAAGCAGGTCGAGAAGGTCGCCGCCGGCTCCTTGCCCAGGCCCTTCTCGGTGCCGGCGACCCGGGCGGTGTAGCCGGACAGGAAGTGGTACATCGCCTGCTCGGGGGTCAGGCGCGAGATCGGCGGCAGGACCCCGAAGGCGTCGGCGGTCAGCATGACCACGTTCTTGGGATGGCCGCCGCAGCCCGAGTCGACGATATTCGGAATGAAATCAATGGGATAACTTGCCCGGGTGTTCTCCGTCAGGCGATTGTCGTCGAGGTCGAGCCGGCGCATGTCCGGATCCATGACGACGTTCTCCAGGATCGTGCCGAAGCGCCGGGTCGTGGCGTAGATTTCGGGCTCGGCCGCCTCGGAGAGCTTGATCACCTTGGCGTAGCAGCCGCCCTCGAAGTTGAAGACGCCGCCGCTCGACCAGCCGTGCTCGTCGTCGCCGATCAACGCCCGGGTGCCCTCGGCCGATAGCGTCGTCTTTCCGGTCCCCGATAGGCCGAAGAAGATCGCGGTGTCGCCCTCCGGCCCCAGGTTGGCCGAGCAGTGCATGGGCAGGACGTCGCGCGCCGGCAGCAGGTAGTTGAGCAGCGAGAAGACCGACTTCTTGATCTCGCCGGCGTAGATCGAGCCGCCGATCAGCACCATCCGCCGGGCGAAGCTGACCACGACGAAGACCTCCGAGTTGGTGCCGTCGCGCTCCGGATCGGCGTGCAGAAAAGGCGCATGCAGGACTGTATAAGCGGGCTCGAAGCCCAGCAGCGATTCCCGGTCGGGCTGGATGAACATGTTGCGCGTGAAGAGGCTGTGCCAGGGGCTCTCGCTGACCACGCGCACCGGCAACCTGAAACCCGGATCGGCCCCGGCGTAGACGTCCTGGACGAAGAGCGGCCGGCGTTGCAGGTAGGCGGCGACCTTGGCGTGCAGCCGGGCGAAGTCGTCCTCCGGCATGGCAACGTTGACGTCGCCCCACCAGATGTCGTCCCGCGAGGCGGCCTCCTCGACGATGAACTTGTCCTTCGGCGAGCGCCCGGTGTGGACCCCGGTGGTCACCACCAGGGCGCCGCCTTCGGCCAGCTCGCCCTCGCCGCGGCGCAGCGTCTCTTCGTAGAGCGCGGCCGTGGTCAGGTTCCAATGAACGTCGCCGGCGTTGACGATGCCGTGGTGCTCGAGGCCGTAGCGGCTTACGGCCGGTCCCCTTTCGGTCAAGGCTTGCTACTCCCTTTGGCCCTGCCGGCCGCTGCTGAGCGCCATGCGCGGATTCGGCAGCCGGATTTCCGAGGCGCAGTTCTAGGCCGCCCGTCGGGGCCGTGCAAGACGTTGCCGACGCCATCCGGGCGGTCCGGCCGGGCAGGGTCCAGGACTCCGGGGGCAGAGGCCGAAGGCGCGAAAAATAGGAAATTGATCATATTTCTCGGTCTCCGATGCCGGCCGTCAGACGATCCGCCGAAGAGCCCATATGGCCAGTTTTCGCAGAATTCAGCAAATATATAGCTTAGTACACATCCGAAAATTATTTGTAATCAATTTCACGGCCCCTTAACGCCATAAAATTACATTGAGTGAAATGCATCACATATGAGCCCTTTATTTGAGGTCTTGGGGTTTCTTGGCATCGAAGAATGAAGCGGAGGGTCGGATGAAGAAATCAAGGAACATCGCCATCGTAGCCGCCTTTGCCTGCGGGCTTCTGGCCGGACCGGCCCTGGCGCTGGATCCGCATCTCGTGCCGGCCCGGGATTTCGCGTCTGCTTCGGTGGAGCGCCTGCTGAAGGATCCGGTGATCCTGCGCGCGATCAAGATGCACAACGCCCGCAGCGCCAAGCTCTCGCGGAGCGAGATCGAGTCCCTCGACATCCAGTGGCGCCTCGAGACCGGCTCCCGCAACCGGCCGATGATCGACGCGGTCCTGCAGAGCGAGCTGTCGAAGTGCCTGATGCGCCTGAGGCAGGCCGCCGGCGGCCGGGTCACCGAAATCCAGGTCATGGACGCCCGCGGCATGCTCGTCGGCGTCGACCACGCCAACTCCGACTACTGGCAGGGCGACGAGGAGAAGTGGCGCAAGACCTTCCTGGCCGGCCCCGGCTCCGTCTTCGTCGACGACGTCGAGCATGACCCCTCGACCGACGCCTTCCAGTCCGAGGTCAGCTTTGCGGTGACCGATCCGGACAGCGGCGAGGTGATCGGCTCGATCACCTTCGGCATCGACATCGATAGGCTGGCGGCCAACGAGACGTGAGGGAGGCGGCGGGCGGCGCGGCCGGTTCGATCGGCCCGCGCCACCCCGCCGAGCGACTGCCGGCCTGGGGGGTAGCCCAGGCCGCTGAAATCAAGAGCCGATTTAATCTGCGGGCTTCTGCGCGCGGAATGTATCTGTAATTGACCGCGACTTAACCACTCCTTAATAATACTTCGATTGACTATTTGGGAACATCGAATTTGGCGGCCATCATTGTTTCGGTGGCTTTCGTCACTTGGAGACTTCCGCGTTTACTGGGGGATTCCCGATGACCCATCCTTTCCGCGGCCTGGTCCTGGCCGGCTGCTTTCTCGGCCTGCTGACCGGCGCCACGCAGGCGGCAGAACAACACGTCGAGCCGATGAAGAACTTCGCCAACGCGACGGTGAAGCAGTGGATCAGCGAGCCGGTAATGATCAGCGCGATCAAGGCGCAGAACGACCGCTACGCCAACCTGACCCAATCGCAGATCGACGGCATGGACATCCAATGGCGCACCGAGACCGTGCTCAGCCGGAAGCCGCTGATCAATCAGGTCTCCGGCAACCCGCTGTCGAAGCGCCTGATGGAGCTGAAAGCCGCGACCAACGGCGTGGTCACCGAGATCTTCGTCATGGACAACCGGGGCATGAACGTCGCCATCAGCGACGTGACCTCCGACTACTGGCAGGGCGACGAGGACAAGTGGCAGAAGACCTTCCTCGTCGGTCCCGGCACTGTCTTCGTCGATGCGGTCGAGCACGACGCCTCGACCGACAGCTTCCAGTCCCAGCTCAGCATGTCGATCTCCGATCCGGCGACCGGGCAGGTGATCGGCGCGATCACCCTGGGCATCAACGTCGACCGGCTGAACGCCGTCGGCCTCTAGAACGCGCTCAGGACAGCTTCGGGGCCGTTGCCGGTGGCAGCGGCCCCGTGGTCCTGCGCGGCCCGGCCGCTCCGGCTTAGCTTTCTGAGCGCCTTGCCGCCTTGGTCAGCCGGACCAGCTCGACCCGGCAGGACTCCGCGTCCCGGACCGGCTTCTGAAACGAGCCGCGGGCGAGGCTGCGGCCGAGCCTGAGGTCGAAGCCTTCCGGGTCGACCCCGGCCAGGCACCAGCCTTCGCCGCTCAGGCCCAGGATATGCTTGGCGATCAGCGCGACGGCGTCGGCGTGGTCCTCGTTCATGTGGGCAACGATCTCGCCCTCGGCCGCAGCCAGCGCGGCCGGCGCCGGGCCAAGGTTCAGATCCTCGACATCCAGCCAGTGAATTCGGCCGAAGCCCGCCACCAGGTGGGCGGCTTCGGGCTCGACCCGGTAGAGCTGGAAGTCGCCGAAGCCGGCATAGGTCGCCGCCGAGGGGTGGCGGGCCACGAAGCGGTCGAGCAGCGCCGGGTCGCGGATCACCGCGGCGCGGCCCTGCAGCGATGCCCGGGCCCCGGTCAGGGGCTCCTGCTCCGGCCGGTGGCCGTCGATCAGAAGCGACACGCGCGGGTCGGCGGCGATGTTCTTGCTGTGGTCTGCGAGGTCGGAGAGCAGCATCAGGGGCGCTCCGGCATGGTCGCAGGCCAGCAGCACCAGCGAGGCATAGGGCCCCTGATCTCCACCGCGCTGCAGCACGGTCGCCAGGGCGGCGGTCTCGGCCCGGCGCAGCAGGTCCCTGACGACCTCCCCCGGCCGGGCTTTCGGATTCGGTTGCTCCATAGGGTTAACTACTGGCCCCCGGTCTGACCGGGGTCAAGGGCCGCGTCTGGATCGGCGCCCGGTGACCGGGAAAGGGCGCGACAATGCCCCCGGACTGCCCCAAAGCGGCCACAGTCCCCGGGCAAGAAAGCGGCTCTGGCAATTCCCACGCGTTCTGCCTAAATGGATGACAGATAAGGAAGGGCAGCCATGCAGCCTACCATTGCCCTGGTCGACGACGACCGCAACATCCTGGCGTCGGTGTCCATCGCCCTCGAAGCCGAGGGCTTCAAGGTGCGGACCTACACGGACGGGTCGGAGGCCCTGCGGGCCTTCCAGGCCAGCCCAGTGGACCTGGCGATCCTCGACATCAAGATGCCCCGGATGGACGGCATGGAGCTGCTCGGCCATCTGCGGAAATCCTCCACCCTGCCGGTAATCTTCCTGACCTCGAAGGACGACGAGGTGGACGAGGTTCTCGGCTTGCGGATGGGCGCCGACGACTACATCACCAAGCCCTTTTCCCAGCGTCTTCTGATCGAGCGAATCCGGGCGCTGCTGCGACGCGAGAAGCTGTCACAGGACGACGCGACCGAAGTCAGCACCGAGAAACCCTTGTCGCGCGGCGATCTTATGCTGGATCCCGCTCGGCACCTTTGCACTTGGAAGGGTCAAGCGGTTAATCTCACCGTCACCGAGTTCCTGATTCTCAAGGCCCTGGCCCAGCGCCCCGGGCACGTCAAGAACCGCGATCAACTGATGGACGCGGCCTACGGTGAGCACATCTACGTTGACGACCGGACGATTGACAGCCATATCAAGCGGTTACGAAAGAAGTTCAAGGTCGTCGAAGACGACTTTACGCAGATCGAAACGCTTTACGGCGTCGGCTATCGCTACAAGGACGCCTAAACCAGGGGCGGCGGACCGCCGCCTTCAAGGGGGATGACGGCGGAAAGCGAGATCAAGCCACTGCTCGTCCCGCGGGCGGAGGCCGAAAACGTCAGCGAAAGCGCCGAGCAACCGCAGGCGCGCCGGGGCGGGCGTTTGCCGATCCTGGGCTCGCCGCTGACCCGTCGGATCCTGACCCTGAATGTTCTGGTGCTGCTGATCCCGGTGCTCGGGCTGCTACACCTCGAGCAGTTTCGCGACAGCCTGGTCGAGGCCGAGTTGGAGGCCTTGAACGTGCAGGGCCGGGCCTTCTCGCTCTCCCTGGCCGGCGGCGCGGTCGTCGTCAGCCCCAGCGGCGAGGAGTCGATCCTCCCCGAGGCCACCCGCAACGTGATGCGTATCCTGCTGCCCGGCTCCGGCGTCCGGGCCCGGCTCTTCGACCGGGGCGGCAACCTGGTCGCGGATTCCTTCCGTCTGACCGGCAAAGGCGGTCAGGTGCACGTGGTCGAACTGGCGCCCCTCGACGGCGGCTCGGCGGTCTCGCGAACGCTGAGCCGGATGCTCGACCGGGCCATCGACTGGTTGCCCGGCGTCGACCACCTTCCGGTCTACTACGAGGCGCCTGTGCAGCGCGCCACCGACTACGACGAGGTCGCCAACGTGCTTCGGGTCGGCCGCGGCGGCGGCATGGCTCGGGTCGGCCGGCGCGGTGGGCTGGTGCTCTCGGCGGCGGTTCCGGTGCAGCGCTACCGACAGGTGCTGGGCGCCCTGATGCTGTCCAAGGACGGCAGCGACATCGAGGCGGCGGTGCGGCATCGCCGCCGCGACATCCTCCTGGTCTTCGCGATCGCGCTCGGCGTGACGATCCTGCTGTCGATCTATCTCGCCAACACCATCGCCCGGCCGGTGCAGCGCCTCGCGGAAGCCGCCGACCGGGTCCGGCACGCCAAGGGCCGCCAGGTCGAGATCCCGGATATGTCGCATCGCCGCGACGAGGTCGGCGAGCTCTCGGCCGCCCTGATCGACATGACCGAGTCGCTCTGGACCCGGTTGGACGCGATCGAGCGCTTCGCCGCCGACGTGGCGCACGAGATCAAGAATCCTTTGACCTCGGTGCGCAGCGCCGTGGAAACGGTGGCCCGGGTCGACGATCCGGAGCAGCAAAAGAAGCTGATGAGCATCATCCTCGATGACGTCCAGCGCCTGGATCGCCTGATCAGCGACATCTCCGACGCCTCCCGGCTCGACGCCGAGTTGTCGCGGGCGCAGACCGAGTCGGTCGACTTGGCTCAGCTTCTGGGTGCGCTGTCGGAGACCTACGATGCCGTGATCGAGCAGAAGAAGCTCAAGTTCGAACTCGGCCTGCCGACCCGAGATTTGGTGGTGCAGGGCATTGAGGGCCGTCTGGGCCAGGTCTTCCGCAATCTGATCAGCAACGCGATTTCCTTCAGCCCGGCGGGCGGAACGATCCGGCTTCAGGTGCGTCCGCAGTCGGGCGTCGTCGAAATACTGGTCGATGACGAGGGGCCGGGAATCCCCGAGACCAAGCTGGCGGCGATCTTCGATCGCTTCTACAGCGAGCGGCCCAGCGACGAGAAATTCGGGACCCACTCGGGCCTCGGCCTGTCGATCTCCAAGCAGATCATCGAGGCCTTGGGCGGCCAGATCGCGGCCGAGAACCGGCGAAACTCGGACGGCGCGGTCGTCGGCGCCCGTTTCCGCGTGCGCCTGCCGCTCGATTGACCGCAGCTTCCATGGCGGACGGCCTCGTTTACGCCACTTGCGTCGTGGTCGAGGGCGTCGGCGTGTTGCTGCGCGGTCCTTCCGGAGCGGGTAAGTCCGACCTGGCGTTGCGCCTGATCGATGCCGGCGGGACTTTGGTCGCCGACGACCAGACGGTCCTGCAGGTCCATGACGGCCGCCTTGTCGCACGACCGCCCGAGACGCTGGCCGGGCGGCTCGAAGTCCGTGGCCTCGGGATCCTCGATCTGGTGCACAGCGCCGAGACGGAAATCGGGCTGGTCGTCGAGCTGACGCCGGGGCAGGAGCCGGAGCGATTGCCCGCGGCCGCCGAGGCCGAGATCCTCGGTCTTCGGCTGCCGTGCCTTGAGCTCGATCCCTTCGGCGCCTCGGCGGCCGCCAAGCTGCGCCTTGCCGCTCGCAGCCTCGGGGCGCTACAACAACCCGGTCCGGGGACCTGGAGCGGGCCCGAGCCGGAGACCATGAAGACCGCAAGCAGCATCACCAGCGACAAGGCCGGGACGGCCGAATCCGCCAACCTCGAACCCGAGCTGGCCGATCGCTCCCAGGTCCCGAGGCAGAGCCGCTTGATCCTGGTGACCGGCCTTTCCGGAGCGGGGCGTTCCTCGGTGCTGAAGGCCCTCGAGGACCACGGCTATGAAGCGATCGACAACCTGCCCCTGGGCTTTCTCGCGGCGGTGACCCGCGAGACCCCGGCCGCGGAGGCCGGGCTGGGGGGCGATGCCGGCAGCCGGCCCGTCGCGATCGGTATCGATACGCGGACCCGTCAGTTCGCGGTGGAGGCCTTTCTGGTCCAACTCGAGGCGATGGTCGAGCGGCCGGGTCCGAATCCCCTGCTCCTGTTCGTCGACTGCGACGACGAGGTTCTGGTTCGCCGCTTCGCCGAAACCCGCCGCCGCCATCCTCTGGCACTGGACCGCCCGGTGGCCGATGGCATCAAGGCCGAACGCCGCCTGGTGACCCCTTTGCGGGCCCGTGCCGATCTGGTCATCGACAGCTCTGAACTCACGCTAGGTGGGCTGCGGGCGCAGCTTGCCCACCGCCTGGGACTGGGCGAAGGCAGCGGGATGCTGGTTTCGGTTCTCTCCTTCTCCTATCGCTTTGGCCTGCCGAGGCACGCCGATCTGGTCTTCGACGTGCGCTTCCTGGCCAATCCGCACTACGATCCGCAGCTCAGGCTGCTGACCGGGCGCGACGAAGCGGTTGTCGCCCATGTCCGATCCGATCCAGAATTTGCTAACTTTTTCAATAACGTGAAAGAACTCCTGGAGCCGCTCTTGCCGCGCTATCGTAGAGAGGGCAAGAGCTACCTGACCTTGGCCGTCGGCTGTACCGGCGGCCGCCACCGTTCCGTGGCGGTTGCCGAAGGGCTGGCGGCCTGGCTCGCCGAGAAGGTGCCGCAGGTCAAGCTCCACCATCGCGATGTCGGGCGCAGCCACGGCGCCGAGCCGAGACCGGAAGAGGAAGAACAATGATCGGACTGGTGCTGGTGACCCATGGCGGTCTCGCGCGTGAGTTCCTGGCGGCCGTCGAACACGTCGTCGGCCCGCAGGAAGGGATCGTGGTGGTCTGCATCGGGCCTGACGATGACATGGAAGAACGCCGCCAGCAGATCATCGACGGCGTCGCCGAAGTCGAAGAGGGCGACGGTGTCATCGTGGTCACTGACATGTTCGGCGGCACACCGTCCAACCTGGCGATCTCGGTTCTGGACCAGGGCCATGTCGAGGTGATCGCCGGCATGAATTTGCCGATGCTGATCAAGCTTGCCAGCTTGCGCGGCGACAAGAAGATCGCACACGTGGTTGCCGAGGCCCGCGAGGCCGGGCGCAAGTACATCAATGTCGCGTCCGAGTTGCTGGCAGGGGAGGCTGCGACGAAGGTCAGGAAATGAATCGGGATCAGGCGTTGGTCGCCACGCGTCGCGTGACCATCGTCAATCGGCGCGGCCTGCACGCCCGGGCGGCGGCCAAGTTCGTCAAGCTGGCGGGCAGCTACGAGGCGGAAATCCTGGTCCGCAAGGACGGCATCGAGGTCTCTGGCCTCTCGATCATGGGGCTGATGATGCTGGCGGCCGGTCTGGGGGCGGAGATCGAACTTGAGGCCGAGGGACCGGCACGGGAACCGGCGCTGGCCGCGCTGGCGGGCTTGGTCGCGGCCGGCTTTCATGAGGAGGTCTGATGAGCCACGCCTGGATCTGGGGGTTCGGGCCGCGGCAGCACAGGCGATAGACGACGGACAAGATGGCGGCGAAGCGACACATCAAGGGTAAACGGGGCCGAAAGCGGCCAGGCGGCGAACTCGTGCTCGAAGGCTTGGCGGTCTCGCCCGGCGTCGCGGTGGGTCAGACCTTCCTGCGCGAGGCCGGCGAAATCCAGGTCAACGAGTACACCGTGCCGCAGCGCCAGGTGCCGGCCGAAGCGAACCGCTTCGAAAAGGCGGTTGGCAGGGCGCACGGGCAGCTGGACAAAATCCGGGCCCATGCCGAAAACCTGCATGGAACCGCGGCCGAAGAGCTGGGCTATCTGCTGGATGCCCACGAGCAGATGCTGTCCTCGGCCCGTCTGACCAAGGGCGTGATCCGCCGCATCCAGGAAGGGCGGATCAACGCCGAGGCGGCCGT
>JASJAL010000199.1 GCA_030067055.1 Kiloniellales bacterium
CGGCGCAGGAAGGACGGGATGTTCATGATCTCGCGCAAGGCCTCGTCGGAGTCTTCTTCCTCGGGCTTCGGCTTCGCCTTGGACTCGCCGCTCGGCTCCGACAGGGCCTCGAGGGCGGCGCGGGCCCGCTCGCGGGCTCGGCGATCGAGCTCGGCTTGGAAGGCGTCGTCGGAGTCCTCTTCCAGCGACGGCACCGGGTCAGGCGACGGCATCGGGGCACTCTCGGCTGATTCGCCGGCGGGGACGGCGGTCTCGGCCGCCGCCGCGCCGAAGAGCGCCTCGAGGTCCTTGTCGTCCGTGCCGCGCACTGCTGCCGACTCGTCCAGCACGAAGGGATCGTCGCTGGCCAGGCTGAAGGCCAGGTCCTCCAGCAAGGCGTCGGTCGAGGTGCCGCCGGCCTCCGGCCCTTCCGGCGCGCCGGCCGGCGGAACCTGGAGCGACGGCTCCTTTGGCTCGAAATCCGCCGCCTTGCGATTTCGGATCAAGACCTCGTCGATCAGGGCGTCGAGGTTGGCGTCGTCGTCCGGGGCGGCCTCGGCGGGAGCCGGTTCGGGCTCCGAAGTCGCCGGCTGCGCCTGGCTTTCGGCGGCTGGCTCGGGGGCCGGGGTTGCCGGTTGCGCCTCGGCCTTGGCGGCCGGCTCCTCGACGGGCGGAGGGGAGGTCTCGGCGGCTGGCTCCGGAGCCGGCGGCGTGGATGCCTCGGCGGCCTTCTCTACTGCTGCCGCCTCCGCGGCTTTCTGGGTCTCCATGGCCTGCTCGGCGCGCCGGAGGATGTCCTCGAGGGTCAGGCGGCCGCCGCCGGTCGGGGCCTCGGCCGGCGCTTCGGCCTCCGTTTTCGCCGGCGTCTCGGCCGGTTGAGCTTCGGCCGGGGCCGCCTCGGCCTTCGGGGCCTCGGCTGCCGGGACCTCGGCGCTCGGCACCTTTGTCTCCGCGTCCGCGTGCTTGGCTTCGGGGGCCGGGATGATTGGCTCGGCCGGTGTCGCGGCTTTGGCTTCGGCCGGCTCGGGCACCGATGGCGTCTCGGTCTTTGCGATCCCTGTCTTCGCGGGCGTCGCGTCGGAATCGGGCGCCTGTGGGCTGGCGCTGGCCGGCTGGTCCGGTTCCTTCACCTCGGCTTGGGCCGGCTCGGCCGCGGCGGGCGGAGCGGCGCTCGGGGTCGCGGCCTTCGCGCTGTCCGCGGCCTTGGCGGCCGTCGGTGCACTGTCTTCGGGCGGCACCGGAGGGCCGGCTTGTTCGGTGGCCGCAGCCTCCGCCGGCCGCTCGGCCGCCTGAGCCGTTTCTACGGCCTCGGCCTTGGTCGGAGCGGCAGGCGTGCCGGTTGCGGCCTTGGGCGCAGCGGCCTGTGGGGCTGGCTCGTCGGCCTTGACCGTCGGCTCCGCGGCCTTCGCCGTGGCGGCCGGAGCCGGAGTTTCAGAGGTCGTTGCCGTGTCGCTGCCTTCGGCCTTGGCCGCGGGCGCCTTGGCCTGCTTGGGCAGGATCCCGGTTGCCAGCACCGAGACCCGGATCTTGCCCTCCAGGCCTTCGTCGAAGGCCGAGCCGACGATGATGTTGGCCTTTTGATGGGCCGCGGTGCGGACGCTCTCCACGGCCTCGTCGAGCTCGAAGAGCGTCAGATCGCGGCCGCCGGTGACGTTGATCAGCACGCCGCGGGCGCCGTCGACCGAGCTGTCCTCCAGCAGGGGGTTGGCCATCGCGGCTTCGGCCGCGTTGACCGCGCGCTGCGGCCCGTCGGCCTCGCCGGCGCCCATGATCGCCTTGCCGGTCTGGGTCATGACGCTCCGGAAGTCGGCGAAGTCGAGGTTGATCAGCCCCGGCTTGACCATCAGGTCGGTGACCCCGCGGACCCCGGCGAAGAGGACGTTGTCCGCCCGGTGGAAGGCATCGGAGACCGAGGTCTTCTCGGTGGCGATCTTGAAGAGGTTCTGGTTCGGGATGACGATCAGGGTGTCGACGTGCTTCTCCAGGGCCGAAATCCCCTGCTCGGCAACTTCCATGCGGACCTCGCCCTCGAAGCGGAAGGGCTTGGTAACCACCGCGACCGTCAGGACACCCTTCTTGCGGATCGCTTCGGCGACCACCGGCGCGGAACCGGTCCCGGTGCCGCCGCCCATGCCGGCGGCGATGAAAACCAGGCTGGCACCGGAAACTGCGGAGAGGACCTCGTCCAGGGACTCCTCGGCCGCGGCCCGGCCGACCTCGGGGCGTCCGCCGGCGCCCAGGCCGCCGGTCAGCTCCCGGCCCAGTTGCAGGCGATGTTCGCAGATCGAGGTCTCCAGCGCCTGGGAATCGGTGTTGGCGACGAAGAGCTCGACGCCCTCCAGCTGGCCCTCGATCATGTTGTGCACGGCGTTGCCGCCGGCCCCGCCGAGGCCGAGAACGATGATCCTGGGGCGGAGGGCGCGGGGCTGCTTGCCGGGTTCGGACGCCTCGCCGGCGGTCTGCGGCTTTCCGGCGTCCTCCGGGGTCTCGCCGGCGCCGACGACCTTAAAGCCGCCGCGTGGCTCCGCGCCGGTGTCGTTTCCCATATGGTCACCCTTCCGCGTTGCGGCCGCCTTCGAGCACGGCCGGGATCTTAGGGATTCTTGAAGGAATTGGTTGCGACATGGTTAACGCCCAATTGCTCTCCAGTGCAGTGTCTTCTAGTCAGGTTTACTTGTTGCTAACAGAAATTAATTTGGATGAACATTTATAGGGTTAACCCGGCCTTAAGTCAGCGCAAGTAGAACAGTGGGGTGTGGTTAATGAGAGCTGAGGTCTACTCGCTATGCGCCGCCTGCCAACGCTGTCCTGGTGCCGGGAGACAGAGAACCGGGAGCCCGACTGTCTCCGCTCGATCCGTCGGCAAATCGCCCGCACCAAACGATTCCAGAGGCTTCGTGGTATCGCGCTGATCTGCCTGGTCGGCCTCGCCAGCGGCTACCTGGGCATGCACTTCGATTCGATCAAAGCCATGGCCGACAGCGGCAGCCAGATCGACGAGGTTGCCGTGACCGCGCCGGGCTACGTCATGGTGCTGGATGAGGCCCGGGAAGCGGCGGCAGCGCCGCCGGCCCCGAGCGGCTCGCAGGCGATCGACGTTTCGGCCGACTGCGGCCCGGACGGTCCTCAAGGGACCGCGGGCTGCGGCGGCGCTGCGCCGGCCTGGCGGTCCAGCCTGGCGCCGGCCGCGGACGCGCCGGCCGAGCCATCGGAGCCTCTGGCCCTCGCCATGATCGCCGTGCCCGAGATCGAGGTACCGGCGCAGGACATGGCGGCCGAGGCGCTGCCCGTGATTCGAGCTCCCCTCGAACCGGTCAAGGAGCCGGTCGGCCAGGCCGAGACCGCGGCCCGGGTCCACAGCGCGGACGCCGTCTCCAACCAGCTGGCGGCAGGGACCTGCGAAGCCGGGCCGGACACGGTCGCCGTCAAGGCCTTCCAGACCGGGTCCAGGACCGCCAACTTCGTCGTGATCGGCAGCTACACCGATCCCATGAACGCGCTCAAGGCCTACGCCCGGGTCGAGGATCGCTGGCAGGCTCAGATCGTCCACATCGAGGTCGGCGGCCGGCTCTACCGGCGCGTCCTGCTCGGGCCCTTCGGACAGGAGGCCCTGGCCGAGGTGCGGCAGGAACTGGCCGAGCGCGGCGTCAACGACACCTGGGCCTTCCGCACGAACTGCGTGGCGGCCGGTTAGGCCTTTCCAATCATGCCCCGACGATGTTGTGTGCCGGGCCGTAAGGGAAGCCGGTGATGTTCTCGGCGCCGCCTTCGGTCACCACCAGGATGTCGTGCTCGCGGTAGCCGCCGGCCCCGGGCTCGCCCTCCGGCACCATGATCATCGGCTCCATCGAGACCACCATCCCGGGCTCCAGGACCGTCTCGACGTCCTCCCTCAGTTCCAGCGCCGCCTCGCGGCCGTAGTAGTGGCAGAGCACGCCGAAGGAATGGCCGTAGCCGAAGGTCCGGTACCTGAGCAAATCATGCTGGGCATAGATCTCGTTGAGGCCGCGTGCGATGGACCCGCAGGTGTTCCCCGGCCGAATTAGCCGGCAGCCCTCCTCGTGGACCTGGCAGTTGATCTCCCAGAGCCGCAGCGACGCGTCGTCGCAGGTCCCGGCGAAGAGGGTGCGCTCCAGGGCGGTGTAGTAGCCGGCGATCATCGGGAAGCAGTTCAGGGACAGGATGTCGCCGCCGGCGATCCGCCGGCTGGTAACCGGGTTGTGGGCGCCGTCGGTGTTTATCCCGGACTGGAACCAGGTCCAGGTGTCGCGCAACTCGGCCTCGGGGAAGCGCCGCGCGATCTCGCGGACCATGGCGGCGGTCGCCTGCAGGGCGACCTCGTGCTCCGGGACCCCGGGCGCGACCGCCTCGACGCAGGCCGCACCGCCGATGTCGGCGACTTGCGCGCCCTGGCGGATCAAGGCGATCTCCTCGGCCGACTTGACCATGCGCAGGCGCATGCAGGCCTCGCCCAGGTCGATGAAGCGGCACGCCGGCAGGGCGGCGGCTAGCTTGTCCCGCATCTGCAGGCTCACGTGGTCGAACTCGAGGCCGACAACCGCGCCGTCCGGGATCAGACGCTGGACGGCCCGGTAGAAGTTGTCTCGCTGCCAGTCGGTGAAGACCAGGTTGTTTCCCTGGGTCTGCCTCCAGGGCTGGCCGCCGTCGATGTTGGCCGAAATCGAGGTAGCCGCCCCCTCGTCGACAACCAGGCCGTAGGGCCGGCCGAAGGCACAATAGAGGAAGTCGCTGTAGTAGTTGATATTGTGGTAAGAGGTGAAGAGCGCGTGGCTGATGCCGTCCTCGGCCATGAGTCCGCGAAGCCTGGTCAGTCGGGCTTCCATTTCCGCTGCGGAGAAGGTGCCCTGTGACCTTTCCCCGTTCTTGATTTCGATGACTTGCGGGCGTTCCATGTCCAGCCTTTCCCGACGCGTTGCCTCATCTTGCGGGCGCCTCTTAACACGTTCGCTAGCGCCTTTGAGCGCTCGTCAGCGACCTCGGCTCTCCCGGCGCCGCCTTCCCGCTGCCATAGTCCAGTGGGCGAGGTCGGAGATGTCGCGTGGACGTCCGCACCCGCTTTCGAAAGGTGAGGGAGCTTGAGTTTGACCGAACACTGGAGCTTTAGGCGGAGGGTGGGCCTGTTGTGCGGGTTCCTGGCTCTCGGCTTGGGCGCACTGCTCCTGGTCCCCCCAATACCGCAGGATCCCGCCTACCATCTGTTTGCGGATGAGCGCGGGTTTCTGGGAATCCCGAACTTTGCCAACGTCGTCTCGAACTTCCCCTTTCTCCTGGTCGGGGTCGTCGGCCTGATCGTGGTCTGCGGGAAGCAGGAGCGCGCCATTTTTCAATGGCCCGAGGATCGCCGGCCCTACGCGGTATTCTTCTTCGGGGTGGCCCTGGTGTCCCTGGGCTCGGCCTACTACCACTGGGACCCGAGTAACGACTCGCTGTTTTGGGACCGCCTTCCGATGACGGTGGCCTTCATGGGGCTGAGCGCGGGCATCCTCGCCGACCGGGTCGAGCGCCGCTTCGCCTTGACCTACCTTCTGCCGCTGATGGTCCTCGCCGGGATCGCCAGCCTGGTCTACTGGGACCTGACTGAACGGGCCGGCGCCGGGGATCTGCGCTTCTACGGCTTCGTTCAGTTCTTCCCGATCACCGCCCTGCCGCTGGTGTTCTGGCTCTTTCCCAAGGCGCACTACACCGGGACGAAGGGGCTTTTGTGGGTCATCTTCTTCTACCTGCTCGCCAAGGTCTTCGAGCATTTCGATGTCGAGATCTTCCTGGCTCTGGCCGGTTCGATCAGCGGGCACACCATGAAGCACCTAGCGGCATCGGTCGCCACCCTGATGGTCCTGCCGATGATCCTGGCGTCCAAGCGCCCGGTCCCTGCCTGAAGCAAGGGTTCTCCAGCCCTTTTCAGACTCCGCGCTTTCCTGCCAGGATGGGTCCTGCAAAGGGGGGAGGCTGTTCGGATGGCTGGACGCCTGCAAGACAAGGTGGCGATCGTGACCGGCGCCGGTTCGTCGGGCCCGGGCTGGGGCAACGGCAAGGCAACCGCGGCGCTCTTCGCGCGCGAGGGCGCCAAGGTGTTCTGCACCGACATCGATACGCAGGCCCTGGCGGAAACGCTGAACCTCATCCTGGGCGAGGGCGGCGAGGCCGCGGCGCAGGTCGCCGACGTCTCCTATGCGGATCACGTCGCCGCCATCGTCGAGGCCTGCCTCGACCGATTCGGCCGAATCGACATCCTTCACAACAACGTCGGCATCGTCGAACTCGGCGGCCCGGTCGACACCTCGGAATCCGGCTGGGACCGGGTCGTCGAGGTGAACCTCAAGTCGATGTTCCTGACCTGCAAGCACGTGCTGCCCACCATGGTCGAGCAGGGCGGCGGCGCGATCGTCAACATCTCCTCGATCGCCGGAATCCGCTGGACCGGCGTGCCCTACGTCTCCTATTCGGCGACCAAGGCCGCGGTCCTGGGCTTCACGCGCTCGGTCGCTCTGGAGTATGCGAAGCAGGGCATCCGGGCCAACACGATTCTTCCCGGTTTGCTGAACACGCCGATGATCGTCGAGCCCCTGAAGGGCGTCTACGGCCAGGGCGACGTCCAGAAGATGATCGAGGTCCGCGACGCGCAGTGCCCCATGGGCCACATGGGCGATGCCTGGGATGTCGCCTACGCCGCGCTCTTCCTGGCCAGCGACGAGGCCAAGTACATCACCGGGACCGAGCTGGTGGTCGACGGCGGCATCACCGCGAAGCTCTCCTGAAGCTCCGGCCGAACCTGGGCGTCTTGCGTGGAAAGGGGGCCAAAAAGATACGGTCCCCGCTGTTTTGCCCTGACCGCACGGGGGGCGGACGATCTTGAGCGGGCAGCACAGCAGGGACCGTGGCTGGCGGCAGTAACCTCTAAATCCGCGCTCACCCTCTCCAGGCTAGGAAAAACTTCCGCATTGAGCTCCGGTCGACTTGTCCCACAGCGCCGCGGCGAACCGCGTCCTCGGGAGAAGCGCCTTCGTCTTCGGGCTTTGGCGGCTAACCCCAGACAAAGGCGACGTTGTGGGTCGCTCTCCCGGATCTCGACTGCATCAGCACTTCCGACGCGAACCGAGGTCCGAGGCAAATATGCGCAGAAACCAGACGGCATAGGTGTGTCAAAAAAGGGTCTGTTCCGTGCTGGATTCCGCCGTTTTTGTCACGGCCTTACCCGGCATGGTTGCGCCTGCGCAGCACTCGGAAGGCCGCCGGCGCCAGGACCACGATGGTAAAGATCCGGAAGATATGGTGCGTCGCGACGAAGGCGGCGTCGGACCCCAGGGCCAGGGCGATCAGGCTCATCTCGGCCAGGCCGCCGGGCGAATAGGCCAGGACCAGGGCCTCGAAATCGAGGCCGGTGATCGCCGCCAGGCCCCCTGCGAAGGCCAGGGTGGTGGCCAGGTGGATCGCCGTGCCGCCCAGCGCGGCGGCGACCGCGCGCTGGACGAAGGCGCGGCTGACCCCGGCGAAGCGGCATCCGATCGCGCTGCCGACGATGACCTGGGCGGCGGCGATCAGCTCGGCCGGCGGCTGGGCCGCGGTCAAGCCGGCGAGGTGGACGATGGCCGAGAGAACCATCGGGCCGACCACCGGCGCGGCCGGGATCCCGAGCGCGCGGGCGCCGAAGTAGCCGAGCGCACCGCAGGCGGCCAGGATCGCCAGATCGGTTCTTCCGATCGCCATAAGCGAATCGCCGGCCGACGGCTTCAGCGCTGGGTCGTAGCCGGCCAGCAGCTGGAAGGCGAAAGGCAGGCAGAGGATCACGATTAGCAGGCGCGAGGCGTGGATCAGCGAGATCACTCGCTCGTCCCCGCCCATCGCCCCGCCGACCAGGGTCATCTCGGCCAGGCCGCCCGGCATGGCGGCGAAGTAGGCGGTGACCGAATCGAAGCGGGCCAGGCGGGCGAAGGCCTGCAGGCAGAGCGCGCCCGACACCCCGGCATAGACCACGAGACAGGCCAGCGAGAGCGCCCATTCCAGCAGCCGGTCCAGGATCTCCGGCGAGAAGGCGCTGCCGAGCATGACGCCGAGGACCGCCACCATGATCGCGCGCAGGCCCAGCCACATGGCGACCGGCAAGCCGAGGGCGGCGGCGAGGGTGGTTGCCAGCATGGCGCCGATCATCCACGCCAGAGGCAGGTCGGCGGCCTGGGCCGCCGCGCCACCGAGACTGCCGATCAGCAGGGCGAGGGCGACCCGCCAGGGTGTCGCGCCGACCTTGCCCGGCGTCGGCGCGGCGCCGGCGGTCATGCCAGGAAGCGACCGAGCCTGACCGCGGTGTTGCCTGGCCGAACGCGCCGCGTCGGCATGATCAGCACGCAGTTGTCGTAGGGCGTGCGGACCGGCCGGCCGCCGTCCTCGGCGATCACCGTGCCGGCCTTGGGGATCACCTCGAGGCCCTTGTAGGCCTCGGCGAAGCGGAAGTCCTCGCTGTCGATGGTCACCGCCTCGGTGACCCGGATCACCTTCTGCGGCGCCGGTTGCTGGCGATAGCCGTAGTCGGCCAGCAGGCTGGAATCGATGGTCCCGGCGACGGCGAGGAAGCGCAGGGTGGTCTCCATGGCGACCTCGGCGGCCGCCGCCTCGTAGTGCTGTCCGCACTCGACCAGGAGGGCGTTCTTGCGGCTCTGGGGATCGCTGAAGCGGGCGTAGTCGCGCAGGCGCCGGCCGGCCTTGTGCCCGGCGTCGCAGACGACGGTCGCCGGATAGCCGACCTGCTGGGCCAGGCTCAGGCCCTTGTCGGTCGGGCCGGCCAGCATCAGCGGCACGCAGGGATGCTGCATCGAGTGCAGGTCGAGCAGCAGGTCGACCGAATCCATCAGCGGGCGCAGCCGACGCGCCCGGCGCAGCTCGACGCTGTCGCGGTCGGAGTCCAGCGCCTCTTCCGACCAGACCCGGTTGAAGTCCTCGTCGACGAAGCGGAAGGCGTCGGGCCGTTCGAGGTCGAGCCTCTGGTAGGCCTCGACGTTGGCGAAGCCGAGGGTCAGCCAGCCGGCCTTGGGCCTGAGTCCGTCGCGCAGCAGGCGGTCGACCGCGATCGCGCCGCAGATCTCGTTGCCGTGCACGACCGAAGAGACCATGACGTGCGGGCCGGGCTGTCCCGAATCGAAGCTTTGGAAGTACTCGAAGCCGGTCTCGCTCTGGCACCAGTCGGCGATGTCCGGTGGGCGCAGCTGGACCGCGTAGGGGGTGCGCCCGGCGCCGGGATCGTCCTTGACCGTCATGCCTGCGTCGCCCTTTCGATCAGCCGATCCATGAAGCGCTCGCAGAGGGCCACCTGCGCCAGGTCGATGAACTCGTCCGGCTTGTGGGCCTGGGCGATGTTGCCCGGGCCGCAGACCACGACCGGAATACCGCTCTCCTGGAACAGCCCGGCCTCGGTCCCGTAGGGCACCTTGCCTGTGGTGTTGGCGCCGGTCAGCGCCTTGGCCAAAGCCACGACCTCGGCGTCGTCCGGCGTTTGCAGCCCGGGGAAGCTGGAGCGCGGCTCCCACTCGAAGCCGGTCTCCGGCGCGATGGCCTTCATCGCCGGCTCGATCTCCTCATGGGCGTAGCGCTTGACCTCGGCCAGCAGCGCCTCGCCGTCGTCCTCCGGCAGGCTGCGGAACTCGAAGACGAAGGAGCAATCCTTGGGCACGATGTTGAGCGCCGTGCCGCCCCGGACCACGCCGGTGTGGATCGTCGTATAGGGCACCGAGTAGCCGGGATCGAAGGGGCCCTCGGCCGCCTTGGCGCGCGCCATGTCCTCGAGTTTGGTGATCACCCGGGCCGCGGCCTGGACCGCGTTGACCCCCTGCGGCGCCAGGGAGGAATGGCATTCCAGGCCGCGCACGTGGCAGACCAGGGACAGCATGCCCTTGTGCGCGGTCACGACCTTCATGTCGGTCGGCTCGCCGACGATGCAGGCCCGCGGCCGCACCGGCTTCTGCGCCAGGGCCTTCAGCAGCCGCGGCACGCCGATGCAGCCGACCTCCTCGTCGAAGGAGAAACAGTAGTGGATCGGGGTCGTGAGCCCGGCCGCGAGGAAATGCGGTGCGTAGGACAGGGCGACGGCGATAAAGGACTTCATGTCCGAGGTGCCGCGGCCGTAGAGCCGACCGTCTTTCTCGAGCACCGAGAAGGGATCGCTCGACCATTCCTGGCCCTCGACCGGGACCACGTCGGTATGTCCGGAGAGCGCGATCCCGCCTTTGTCGCTCGGCCCCAGGGTGGCGTAGAGGTTGGCCTTGCGCTCGTCGTCGTCGTAGGTCAGCTCGCAGTCCACGCCCAGGTCGCCCAGGTAGTCCTGCACGAAGCCGATCAGCTCGAGATTGGACTTGTGGCTGGTCGTGTCGAAGGCGATGAGCTTCTCGATCATCGCCCGGCTTTCCGGCCGCACTGCGGCCGTGGCCGCGGATTCGTCAGCGGTTTCCGCGCTGGACACTGTCTCGTCTCCCCAGGGGTGCTCCTCGCAAGCCGGCAAGGATGGCAGAGCTTCCGGGAGAAGACCAGACCCGCGCCGCCCCCGTCAGGTCATGACGGCTCTGCGGTTTTGGAAGGGCTGCCGCCGATCTGTGGCGCGGATTCTAGGAAGGCGCCGACCTCCGCCGAGATCCAGTCGCGGAAGGCGACGACC
Source organism: Kiloniellales bacterium (assembly GCA_030067055.1). The sequence continues at coordinate 10,637 of JASJAL010000199.1, forward strand.
TTCGGAATCTCGGCCTTGTGGGGCGGCGCGACCAGGGAATAGACGAAGCGGGTCGGGAAGATCGGTCCAAAGGGGCAGACCAGGCGTCGGGCCTTGATGTCGTCGGCGACCAGGGAGCGGCGCAGCAGGGCCACGCCCTCGCCGGCGACCGCCGCGCTCAGCAGGAAGTTGCCGTGGCTGAA
>JASJAL010000200.1 GCA_030067055.1 Kiloniellales bacterium
GACAGAGCCGCCGGGGCGAAGCCGACCGCGTCGAAGCCGAGCGCCAGGGCCTGCTCGCGGATCGCGGCCTTGGGCTCCGGCGGGGTCTTCTCGAACATGACGTCCCGCGACTCCGATCGTTGCGGTCCAGGCTACAGCGGCGGCAGATCGCCCGCCGCCTGCTCTGCCTCGAAGGCCGCGGAGAAATCCTCGAGGCGTCCTTCGGCGATGGCGGCACGCAGCCCGGACATGAGCTCCTGATAGTAGGTCAGATTGTGCAGAGTCAGGAGGATCGGTCCCAGCATCTCGCCGCTGCGCACCAAGTGGTGCAGGTAGGCGCGGCTGTACTGTACCAACTCGGGGTTCGGGCTCTCCGGGTCGAGGGGTCGCGGATCGTCCTTATGCCGGGCGTTGCGCAGGTTGACCACGCCGCGCCGGGTGAAGGCCTGGCCGGTTCGGCCGCTTCGGGTCGGCAGGACGCAGTCGAACATGTCGATCCCGCGCTGCACGGCGCGGACGATGTCGTCCGGCTTGCCAACCCCCATCAGGTAGCGCGGCCGGTCCTCGGGCAGGGCCGGGACGGTCTCCTCCAGGACCTTCAGCATGGCCTCCTGGCCTTCGCCGACGGCCAGGCCGCCCACCGCATAGCCGTGGAAGCCGATGTCGATCAGGCCGGCGGCCGACTCCCGGCGGAGCTCGGGATAGACGCTGCCCTGTACGATCCCGAAAAGGCCGCGCCCGGGGTGGCCCGGAAAGGCCTCTTTGCAGCGCGCCGCCCAGCGCAACGACAGGCGCATGGATTCCGCGGCCTCGGCTTCGCTCACCGGGAAGGGCGTGCACTCGTCCAGGACCATGGTGATATCGACCCCTAGCAGGTCCTGGATCTCCACCGCACGTTCCGGGGTCAGCTCGTGAGCCTGGCCGTCGACGTGGGAGCGGAAGGTCACACCCCGCTCGGTGATCTTGCGCAGCTCGGCCAGGGACATGACCTGGAAGCCGCCGGAATCGGTCAGGATCGGTCGCGGCCAGTTCATGAACTTGTGGAGACCGCCGAGGCCGGCAACGCGCTCCGCGCCGGGCCGCAGCATCAGATGATAGGTGTTGGCCAGCACGATCTCGGCGCCAGTGGCTGCCACGTCGCCCGGGCGCAGGCCCTTGACCGTGCCCGCGGTGCCGACCGGCATGAAGGCCGGCGTCTCGACCGTGCCGTGAGCGCAGGTCAGGCGGCCGCGGCGGGCCGTGCCGTCGCGCGCTTGAACCGCGTAGCCGAAGGGCGTCTCGGTCATGCGCCCTCCTGCCGGGTCAGCAGACAGGCGTCGCCGTAGGAAAAGAACCGATAGCCTTGGCCGATGGCGTGGGCGTAGGCCTGCTTCATCTGCTCCAGCCCGGCGAAGGCCGAGACCAGCATGAAGAGAGTCGAGCGGGGCAGGTGGAAGTTGGTCAAGAGCAGGTCCACGGCCTTGAAGCGATAACCCGGCAGGATGAAGAGATCGGTCTCGCCTGAAAAGGCCGGGATGTGGCCGTCGTCTCGCGCCGCGGCTTCCAGGACGCGCAGCGCCGTGGTGCCGACCGCGACGACGCGGCCGCCTGCTGCCTTGGCCGCGTTGATCGTCTCGGCGGCCTCCGGGGTGATCTCGGCGACCTCGCTGTGCATGCGGTGGTCGCGCGGGTCCTCGGCCTTGACCGGCAGGAAGGTGCCGGCGCCGACGTGCAGGGTGACCGCAACGCGACGCAGGCCGCGTGCCTCCAGGGCCGACAAAAGAGCTTCGGTGAAGTGCAGGCCGGCGGTCGGCGCGGCCACGGCGCCTTCCCGGGCCGCGAAGACTGTCTGATAGTCCTCGCGGTCCCGGGCATCGGGACCTTCCGGCCGCTGGATGTAGGGCGGCAGCGGTGCCATGCCGAATTCGGCAAGGGCGGCCATTAGTTCGGCACCGGCGCGGTCGAAGGCCAGCGTGATCTCACCGCCTTCACCCTTGTTCTCGACCTCGGCTGCGAAGGCCTCTGCTTGTCCGGGCGCGAAGTCGATTCGATCCCCCGGCCGCAGCCGTTTGGCGGGCCGGGCGAAGGCGCGCCAGCGGTCCGGGCCTTCGCGCTTGTGCAGGGTCACTTCGATCCGGGCCTGGCCGCGGCGGCCGGTCAGGCGCGCGGGAATCACCTTGGTGTCGTTGATCACCAGGATGTCGCCGGGCTTCAGTAAGCTTGGCAGCTCGGCGATCCGGCTGTCGGTCAGATAGTCTCCGACCACCAGAAGCCGCGCGGCCTCACGCGGCTCGGCAGGGCGCTGGGCGATCAGCGCCTTGGGCAGGTCGAAATCGAAGTCATCCGTGCGCATGAAGGCGTCCCTGTCGCCGGAACCGCAGCCGGAGTCAAGCCGTGCGGTCCCTGAGCGGCCAAGCGGCGTCGCTCGCAAGCGGCCGCGCCGCCGGCGAGCTGGCGCAGGATGAGGATCGGAGGACAGCATCATGAGCCGCCAAGCGAACATCGTCTTCATCATGGCCGACCAGCTCGCCGCACCGGCCTTGCCGGCCTACGGCCACAAGGTCGTCAAGGCACCGCACATCCAGGGCCTGGCGGAACGCGGCGTGGTCTTCGACGCTGCCTATTGCAACAGCCCGCTCTGCGCGCCTTCGCGTTTCTCGATGCTTTCGGGGCGGCTGCCCTCGGACATTGGCGCCTACGACAATGCGACCGAGTTTCCGGCGACGGTCCCGACCTTTGCTCACATGCTGAGGCTCGGCGGCTACCGGACCATCCTTTCGGGCAAGATGCACTTCGTCGGCCCGGACCAGCTGCACGGCTTCGAGGAGCGCCTGACCACCGACATCTATCCCGCCGACTTCGGCTGGACCGCCGACTGGGAGCGGCCCGACCGGCGGCAGCACTTCTACCACACCATGCTGAGCGTCGTGGAGGCCGAGGCCTGCCGGCGCAGCCAGCAGATCGATTTCGACGAGGAGGTCGCCTACCAGGCCGAGCGCAAGATCTACGATCTGGCGCGCGACGGGGACGACCGGCCCTTCTTCCTGCTGGTTTCCTTTACCCATCCCCACGATCCCTACACCATCGGCCAGGAGTTCTGGGATCTCTACCGGCCGGAGGAGATCGACCTGCCGTCGGCTCCCGCCCTGGCGCCGGAAGAAATGGACCCGCACAGCCGCCGGCTCTTCGAGGCCCTCGGCATGAAGGACTACGCCCTGACCGAGGAGCGCATCCGCAAGGCCCGGCGCGCCTACTACGGCGCGATCTCCTACGTCGACGCCAAGGTCGGTCGCTTGCTGGAGAGCCTGGAGGCCGCCGGGCTGGCCGAGGACAGCATCGTCGTCTTCACCGCCGACCACGGCGACATGCTTGGCGAGCGGGGCCTCTGGTACAAAATGTGCTTCTACGAATGGGCGGCGCGGGTCCCTCTGATCGTTGCAGCGCCGGAGCGCTTCGAGCCGCGTCGGATCGATTGCCCGGTATCGCTGATCGACGTCTTTCCGACCTTGCAGGGCCTCGGCGGCCTCGGCGAACTCGAGCTGCCCGAGGACCTGCCCGGAAGCAGCCTTCTGCCCCTGCTCGAAGGCGGGGAGGGCGGTCCGGAAGCCGTCCATGGCGAGTACCTCGGCGAGGCGGCCGCCGGCCCGCTGATCATGATCCGTCGGGGCCGGCACAAGTACGTCGTCGGGATCGATAGCCCGCCGCAGCTCTTCGACTTGGCCGAGGATCCAAATGAACTGAACAACCTTTCCGGTCAGGCCTCCGTCGCAGAGATCGAGGGCACCCTGGCGGAGGAAGCCGGTCGACGTTGGGAACTCGAAGGCCTGCGGGCCGAGGTCATCGCCAACCAGCGCCGGCGGCGATTCGTGCAAGCAGCAAACCTCAGCGGCGTTCACACGCCCTGGGACTTCCAGCCGATCTTCGATGCCAGCGAAAGCTACGCCCGCAACACCCGGTCGATCCTGGGCGATCTGGAGAACCGCGCCCGGCTGCCCTACCGGGAGTCACCGGCGCCGGACGGCCCTGGAGCCTCGAGCGCCGAATCGTAGCGCAGGCCGAGGCTGAGGCGCGCCTCGGTGACCTCGCCGAGGAAATGGAAGGGCCGGGGCCGGTCCGAGCGATAACCCGGGGCGCGCATCAGCAGCAGGTGGCCGACCGGGGCCGGGATCTCGCGCGCGTCGCTGGCCTGGCGATCGGCGCAGACGAAGAAGGGGGCCGCACCGCTGAGCGTGACGATGGCGACCAGGCCGCGATAGCCGATATGGTCGCGGTGCGGCGTGATGCCGAAGGAGCCCCGGCGATAACGCTGCAGAATCAGGTCGTTCAGCCGAAAGCCCGCGGCATCGTCGAGGCAGGGTGCCAGCGTCAGGCCCTCTTGAAGCAAGCCGTCGAGCGCCGCTGCGAGGGCACGGAATATGCTGTCGGGCGGGAAGGCCAGCGTGACGTCGAAGTCCTGACGGACGGCCGTCTTGCCGCTTCCGACCACCGCCTGGCCGGGGCGAAAGGGCAGGTTCTCGGCAGCGGCGCAGAGCGCGGCGCAGTCCGACGGGCCGAGTAAGGGCAGCGAGGCTGCATCCTCCTCCGCCAGGCGCCGGATGACGGCCGCAAGCTCGCTTGGCGACGAAAGAAAGCCGAAGCGCGGACCTCGGTCATTGCGGGGTGGCTCCGGCCATTCCGGTTTCCAATCGATGGCGGTCACTGCGCTTCCTCCGCCAGCCGCGTGCCGCGGCGCCAGTCCCAGGGGGCGACGAAGCGGCCGCGCCAGAGGCCGTGGTTCCTCGTCCTGGCCTCCTGCTCGAAGGCGATATAGTGCTCCGACACGGCGCGGTCGGCCAGCGCCCAGCCGGTGTAGACCATGCCTTCCGAGAGGTCGTAGCCGGCTGCCACGCAGCGTGCCACCTCTGGACCCTCGGCTGGTAGGAGCTCGCAGGTCACGGGAATGCCGGCGGTCAGGTCGAGCAGGGCACTGCGCGAGACCGCGCCGCAGTCGTAGAGCTTCCTCAGGAGGCAGCGCTGGCCTGGCTCGGGGGCGTCGATGGCGTAGAGCCGGAAACGCCGGCCCTCGATCTCGATCAGATCGCCGGCCAGGACCTCCGGTCGTCCCGTGACGGTTTCGAGTTCCGGAGTCGCCTCGCCGGCGAGGGCAGGGCCAAGTGACAAGGCCAAGAGCAGGAGTGGGCAGATCCAGCGGTGCATGACGGGGTCGATTATGGGTCCGGGCCATCCAAGTGCTCAAGGGCGCCGGCGATCCTTCCTGCTTGACCCGCAATGGCAGGCTTGGGCAGAAGTTAGGCGCCCCAGCAAAGGAAGCGTCCGATGTCCAAAGCGCCCCGCGAGGCCGAGCGTATCGCCGTGATCGGCCTGGGCTATGTCGGCCTGCCGGTCGCGGCGGCCTTCGCTCGCCACTTTCCGGTCGTCGGCTACGACATCGACGCTGCGAGGGTCGCGGCACTGTCCCGAGGCGAGGACTGGACCGGCGAGATTGCCGCCGCCGACCTCTCGACCCTGAAGTCTCTCACGTTGGCGGACGATCCGGTGGCCTTGACGGGCACGACCGTCTTCATCATCGCGGTGCCGACCCCGGTCGACGGCGACCGGCGGCCGGACCTCGGCGCCCTGATGCAGGCCTGCGACGACATCGGGCCGGTTCTGGCTCCGGGTAGCCTGGTGGTGATCGAATCGACCGTCTATCCCGGAGTGACCGAGGAGCTTTGCGGGCCGCGCCTGGAGGCCGCCTCGGGCCTGCGGGCCGGCAGCGATTTCACGCTGGGGTACTCGCCGGAGCGGATCAATCCGGGCGATCGGGAGCGGCGTCTGGAGACCATCACGAAGGTGGTCTCGGGCCAGGACTCGGCAACCCTGGAACGGGTCGCGGCGCTCTATGGCCGAGTAATCGAGGCCGGCGTCCATCGGGCGCCTTCGATCAAGGTGGCCGAGGCCGCCAAGGTGATCGAAAACACCCAGCGCGATCTCAACATTGCCCTGATGAACGAGTTGGCGATCATCTTCCATCGCCTCGGCATCCCGACTCGCGATGTGCTCGCGGCGGCCGGCACCAAGTGGAACTTCCTGCCCTTCACCCCGGGCCTGGTGGGCGGCCACTGCATCGGCGTCGACCCCTACTATCTGACCGCCAAGGCCGAGGCAGTCGGCTACCATCCGGAGGTGGTCCTGGCCGGCCGGCGCATCAACGACGGGATGGGCAGCTTCATCGCCCAGGAGCTGCTGCGGCGCCTGGGCAAACGCGAGAGTTCGCTGAGCGAAATGCGCGTCGCCGTCCTGGGGCTGACCTTCAAGCCGGACGTGCCGGACCTGCGCAACAGCAAGGTTCCGGACATCGTTGCAGAGCTGGCAAGCTTCGGCGTAGCGGCGGCGGTGGCGGATCCCCTGGCGCCGAGCGACCTCGCCCGGCAGGCCTACGGTCTGGAACTCGTGCCGGAGGAGGCTCTGGCGGGGCTCGACGCCCTGGTCCTGGCCGTGCCGCACCGCGCCTTTCTCGAGCGACCCCTGGCCGAGCTGCTGGCGCCGCTCAAGCCGGACGGCATCGTCTTCGACGTGAAGAGCGCTCTCGATCCCGCGGCGATTCCCAAAGGCCTGTCTTACTGGAGCCTTTGACGGATCTCCGCGTCAGAACCCACCGAACTTCGGCGCGCGCTTCTCGCGGAAGGCGGCGACGCCCTCGCGGAAGTCGGCGCTGCCGGCCGCCTCGGCCTGCAGCGTTCGTTCGACGTCGAGCTGCGCCGACAGGCTGTGGCCGGCTCCGGAATCCAAGGCTTCGCGGACCATCCTGTAGGCCCGGGTCGGCCCTTTAGCCAGGCGGGTGGCCAAACTCTGGATCTCCTTGGCGAAGTCCTCGTCCGGGACCGCGCGGTAGATCAGGCCCCAGGCCACCGCTTCCTCGGCCGAGAGCGGTTCTGCCAGCAGCATCAGGGCGCGGGCGCGGGCCTCGCCGACCAGCCGGGGCAGCAGCCAGGTGCCGCCGCAGTCGGGGACCAGGCCGATGCGCGTGAAGGCCTCGACGAAGCTCGCCGATTGCGCCGCGACGACCAGGTCGCAATGCAGGGCGATGTTGGCACCGGCCCCGGCCGCGATGCCGTTGATCGCGGCGATCGTCGGCACCCGAAGGGCGCGCAGGGCGTCGATCATGGGGTGATAGAAGGCGTCCAGGGATTCGGCGACGGTCTCGGCCGGATTGCTGGTCTGGACCACGGCCTCGGTCAGGTCCTGGCCGGAACAGAAGCCGCGCCCGGCGCCGGTCAGGACCAGGACTCTGAGGCTCTCGACCTCTTCGATCTGGCCCAGCGCGACCCGGATCTCGCGCAGCATGGGCCGGGTGATCGGATTGAGACGTTCCGGGTCGTTGAGGGTGATCGTCGCGACGTTGTCGCGGGCCTCGAAGAGAATCGTCTGAAACTCCATGGCGGGACCTTCCGGTTGGTCTGAACCTCGGCAGGGAGCTTATCGCAGGTTCGAGGGCGAGGGTGCAAACCTGCGATCCCTTTGCCGCTCGGGGCCCGCTCTACTAGCGCACTTCCCGATCAGACGCGGTCGCGTCTGGCCGGGAGTGGTGCGCTATACCCTCAAGGGAAGGGCGCTACGTCCGGCCAGATGGATCGCGAAGCGATTCCATCTGATCGGATAACGCCCTAGGATCGCGGCGCCAAGGAAACACCCCAGAGATCGCCCGTGGAGGAACCAGAAACATGAGCGACGCCTTTCTCGACGCCAAGGGTCTGAAATGCCCGATTCCGGTGCTGCGCGCCCGCCGGGCCATGAAGCCCCTGGCCCCGGGAGACGTCCTTGCGGTCGAAGCCACCGACCCCACCTCGGTCCAGGACTTCCGGGCCTTCTGCGAGACCACCGGGAACGAGCTTCTGGAGAGCCGCGAGGACGACGGCGTCTACTACTTCAGGATTCGCAAGGCCGGCTAGCCATGGCTGGCAGTGCGCGAGCCTTGCTTTGACGTCGGGCCCTATCAGCCATTGAAGGGGCCCTCTGTACCACCAAGGTCTAGGCGCTGGCTGAACGAATCAGCGGGCGGAGCCAGAGAGACCGCGTCCGCCCTTCGTCAGCCACTGCTCGAACCTTGCCGTCAGCTCGGTCTTTCGGGCCGCCCACCAGGTTGCGTCGCTCTGCAGCGCATTCGCCATGTTGTCCGGGAAGGTCGGCAGGAAGGACTTCACTTGGTCCCCGACCAGCGCCATGGATGACTGCCTCGCAGGGCCATAGGAAATGTACTTAGTCTGCTCGGCGAGCGGACCGGAGCCGGTCGCGAAGCGAATGAACTCCATGGCCTTCTGCAAGTTGTGGGAGCCCTTGGGAATGCCCCAGGAATCGATGTCCCAGATCTGCCCGTCCCAGATGATGGTATAGCCCTTTCCATCCTCGACGATCGGTCGGTACACGCGGCCGTTCCAGACCGAGGTCATGGCGACCGCACCCGATTCCAGAAGCGCGACCGGTTCCGACCCCGAGGACCACCAGACGATGCTCGTCTTGATCCGGTCGAGAACGGCGAAGGCTCGCTCCAAACCGTCCTCGGTTTCGAGTGTCTGGTAGACCTTGTCTGCGGCGACCCCGTCGGCCATCAGGGCCCATTCCATGACCACCCGCGGATCGCGCCTCAGGCCCCGCTTGCCGGGAAAGGCCTCCACGTCGAAGAAATCCGCCAGCTTGCTCGGCGGGTTGCTGCCGACCGCCTCGTTGTCGTAGGCGACCACCGTCGCCCAGACCGTCTGGCCGACGCCGCATTCGGTGAAGGCCCCCGCAATGAAGTCCTCGCTGGCGGGCTTGCCGTCGGCGCCGGCCGGCAGGGTCCCGTGGTCGATCTTCTCGAGCAGGCCCTCGTTGCAGCCCCGAATCAGGTCCGAAAGCTCGAAGTCGACCAGATCCCAGACGACGTTCTCGGTCTCGACCTGCTCGCGGATCTCAGTCAGGCCGCCGTTGTAGGTCTCCATCACCACCCACTCGCCGCTGCGCTGCCGGAAGGGCTTCACATAGGCCAGCATCTGGCTCCGGGTGTAGCTGCCGCCCCAAGAGGTGATGGTCAGGTCCTTCTGCGGCCCCGTCTGTGCCAGGGCGGCAACCGAAGGCAGAAACGCGCAGGCCAATCCGATGGCTGCGGCGCGAGCAAAGGATTTCATCTCTCCGGCCTCCCCAATCATTTTCTATCCGGCCCGGGCGACTGCAGATTCAGGCCCGCAGCTCTCCGCTCAGACTGGTGCCGTCCGGTGCCCGGGCGACGCCGGGGGCCGGCACCGCGCTCGAGTCTTCATTCAGCGACTTTATGATCCCGTAGGTCATGAAGAGCATGATCACGCTCACCGGCAGGGCTGCCGCGATGGACGCTGTCTGCAAGGCCTTCAAGCCGCCCGCAAGGAGCAAGACGGCCGCCACGAAGCCCTCGCCGAGGCCCCAGACGATTCGAAACCGCTGCGGCGGATCGTCGTCGCCCATGCTGAGCATCGTGGTGATCACAAGCGTTCCGGAGTCGGACGAGGTGATGAACCAGGTGGCCAGCAGGAAGGTGGCGAGGGCCGCCATCATCCAGTTCAGCCAGCCAATGTCAGTGACCCGCTCGATGGTGCCGTAAAGCGCCGCGGGCAGGTTCCAGTCGCGAATCAACTGTGCAATCCCCGCCGTTCCGACGCCGCCTTCCGCGGTCAGCTCGAGGTACATGGCGTTGCCACCGAAGATGCAAAGCCAGAAGAAGGCGATGGTGGTCGGCACGAACATCACGCCCAGCATGAACTCGCGGATGGTGCGGCCGCGGCTGATCCGGGCGATGAACATGCCGACGAAGGGCGCCCAGGAGATCCACCAGCCCCAGTAGAAGATGGTCCAGCCACCCTGCCAGGCGGCGTCGCCCTCGGAATTGAAGGTCTGGAAGCCCATGGGGATGACGTGCCAGAGATAGTCGCCGACCGTGGTGACGAAAAAGCCCATAAGCCACTTGAAGGGGCCGCCAAAGAGGAAGAAAGCCAGCAGGACCACGCTGAGCCAGATGTTCCATTCCGAGATGATGCGGATGCCGTTCCCCACGCCCGATACGGCCGAGAAGGTCGCGACGACGGAAATCACGGCGATCAATATGACCTGGGTCGTGACCCCTGGATCGACCCCGAAGAGGACGTTGAGGCCCGTTGCCATCTGGCTGACGCCCAGGCCCAGCGAGGTGGCGACGCCGAAGACCGTACCGAAGACCGCGAGCAGGTCGACGGCATGCCCGACCGGACCATAGATCTTGTCGCCAATCACCGGATAGAGCGCCGAGCGCAATGTCAGCGGCAGCTTCTTGCGGAATCCGAAGTAGGCCAGACAAAGGCCGATCATCACGTAGACAGCCCAACCGTGGAAACCCCAGTGGAAATAGGTGACGCGCATGGCATAGACCGCCCGGGTCTCGTCCATTTCGGTGACCATGGCCTGGTCGGCGAAGGGGTTGTTCGGATAGCCCCAGGGCTGGGTGTTGTCGAAATAGAACATCGGCTCGGCGATGCCGAAGAACAGCAGGCCAATGCCGACACCTGCCGAGAACAGCATCGCGAACCAGGAGAAGTTGCTGAACTCGGGCTTGCTGTCGTCGTCGCCGAGCTTGATCGCGCCGTGACGGCTGAGCATCAGGTAGAAGCACGCGAAGAGCATGATGATCAACGCGCTAATGTAGTACCAGTTCAACGCCGACTCGATCCAACCGCGGACCGCCGAGTAGATGCTGTTGGCAAATTCGACGTTCAGGGCCGTGAAGACGACAAAGGCCGCGACCATGCCTTTGGAGGCCAGCCCCATGCCGGGATGAAGGCCTTTCCAAACGCC
>JASJAL010000201.1 GCA_030067055.1 Kiloniellales bacterium
ACCCGGGGTCTGCTCAACCATGACCTTCGCACGGTCGGCATTTAGTATGACGATCCAGATGCGGTCCCCGAGGCGGAGCTTCGTTCGCGCGCGGGCATCATCACCGCAAGCGATTTCTCCATCGAAGCCCCCTGGAGCAGACCGAGATGGCCGGTGGCCCCTACGCGGTGCTGCGTCATAAGGGACCCTATGCCGACATGCCCGCGGCCTACCGCTGGCTCTTCGCCGAATGGCTGGTGAAATCGGGCAGAGAGCCGGCCGATGCGCCTTGCTTCGAGGAGTACCTCAACGACCCGCGCGAAACCCCACCAACCGAGCTGCTCACCGACATCTTCCTGCCCCTGACCCAGGCATGATCCGCCGGCGCCCGGCGTTTCTCCTTGACAGGCCGCGGGGCGCCAAGGATCTTCCGCGCGACCCTGCGGCCCCGTTCCGATGAAGAGGCGGAAACCTTGGCGAAGACGCGCTACGACTGCGACCAGTGCCCCAGCTACTGCTGCTCCTATCCCAGGATCCAGCTCGAGAACGGGGACCTGGAACGGCTCGCCGCCCACTTCGCGATGACCCGGAAGGAAGCCAAGAAGCGCTTCACCAGGAAGGACAAGAGCGAAGAGAAGAAGAACAAGGCGCCGCGCATCCTGCGCCACAAGGAAGACGAGATCTTCGGGACGATCTGCACCTTCTTCGACCAGGACTCCCGGAGTTGCGGCATCTACGAAGCCCGCCCCCAGACCTGCCGCGACTACCCCGGACGCAAGCGCTGCGGCTACTACGAGTTCCTGAGCTTCGAGCGCGATGCTCAGCAAGACCCCGACTACATCGCCGTGACCGGCAACTGACAGGTGCGCCCAGAGCACGATCGCGTCACACCGCATCTGCGCGCTGCGTGAGTCATGCACTAACGCGTTGAAGTAGATTAAGAATCATGGCTCAAATTGAGCCGATCTTGATCCAGGGAAGATACTGGCACTGGGTGTCCAGCCAGGCTCGATGTGGCTATTCTCCCAGATGCCGACGCCCCCATCCCACCAGGGCTGGGTCCAGTTCAATCCGCCCGGGAGCCAAGATGACAAGGCCGATCCTGGTTATCCTGCTAGGACTCAGCGCGATCGGGTGCTCGTCGCCGGAACCCGTTCTCTATCCCAACGCTCATCTGGAGCGTGTCGGGACCGCAGCGGCGGAGCGCGACATCGACGACTGCAAAGCCAGAGCCGAAGCCTACGGTGCCTCGGCGAAGGATGGCGCGACCGGCAGGTTGGCCGGAAGCACGGCCATGGGCGGCGGCGCGGGTGCAGCCGTCGGCGCTGCCGGCGGGGCGGTCCTCGGCCGAGCCGGGCGAGGTGCGGCCGTGGGCGCGGCCACCGGCGCCACGGGCGGTTTCCTTCGGGGCCTTTTCAAGGGCCGACAGCCGAGCCAGGTCCACAAGCGCTTCGTCGACAAATGCCTCCGGGACCGTGGCTACGAGCCGCTGGGCTGGGAATAGGCGCCGGGCAGATCGCCGGCCGGCTCGGCGCGATGGCTAGGGCGTTTTCCGGCCAGACGCGAACGCGTCCGATCGTGACCTGCGCTAGAGCATATTCTCGAAGTTGAAAAATGCCTTGCGCCAGCGCACCACCTCGATGCCCGAAAAGAGGCCGGCCTTGGTGAAGGGGTCGTTCTGGATGAAGGCCTCGGCCTCGGCGCGATCGTCGGTGTCGACCAGGATGATTCCGCCGTACCCGCCCTCGCCGTTTTCATCACTCTTGGCACCGGCAGCGAGCAGCTTGTCCTTGTTCGCGTCCAGGTAAGCCAAGTGCTCGGCGCGCGTCTCGTTGCGCAAAGTCAGGCTGTTCGGCTTGTCGACGGTGATGATGGCAAAAGGCATGGCCGAGGGCTCCCAAGACTGTTTCTTTGTTGTCAGGTCGAGGCTGTGTTCGATCGAAAACTCGTTCGCCGCATAGCATACTTAGGAAAACACCGAGGGTCATGCCGCCCTAAGGCTGCGCGATCATCTACTCGGACTGCGCTGCTATAGCAAACTCGCCGCCACTACGAAGCCGCACTCAAGACTGGCAAGGGCCGCCCGGCGATGAAATGCGGCCAAGCAAAACCCGGTCCTCACTTGGCCTCCCCGCTTCCGAATCCGCGAAAATCGACACACACTCGGACGTGCCAGTCAGGACTTCAGGCTCACGGCTTCGACGATAAAGCGACCGCGGCCGCGGCGCACCGCATAGGCCCCGCCGCGCGGGATCCGAATCTTGTCCATCAGGGGGTTCAGCGCGTTCTCGATCAGTTCGATGTTCGGATCAGTGCTATCGTCCCCGCTCACTTGGTCGGCATACCATTTTGCGAAAGCCTCATTGGCCAATTCGTCGCCTATGGATTTTCTCAGAGCGTTGAGCTTGCGCAGTTCGCCCTTGCTCAATGCAGCCTCGTCTATCGTAGTTTTCTTTCTTGGCATTCTTTACTCCTTGGCCTGCGAACAAACACAGAGTTATCGAGTTCATCCGCCACGGAAACTATACCTAGATTCCTTTCGGGCCGATAGCCGTGAAGGTGTCTCTACGGGCTCAGCAAGAATATAGGAACGGAAGCAGTTTAGTGCTGCGCTCATGCCAAGTCGGCTCGAAGGTTACCATTTGGTGACGTGCGGCAACCGGCAATTCCATGCTGGCGCATCAGAGTAAGGGCTTTACGGCACCCGGTGCGCCGCAGCCCGGCTTCCCACGGTCGACTCGCTAGATTCCAAGATAGGCTTCCTTGACCCGCTCGTTGTCGAGCAGTGCCTTGCCGCTGTCGCAGAGAACGATCTTGCCGGTCTCGATGACGTAGCCGCGGTCGGCGATCTTGAGTGCGGCGAAGGCGTTCTGCTCGACCAGAAAGACGGTCACGCCCTGGGATTTCAAGGTCACGACAGCCTCCAGGATCTGATCGACCAGCAAGGGCGCCAGTCCCATGCTCGGTTCGTCGAGCAGGAGCAGATCCGGATTGGCCATCAGGGCCCGGCAGAGTGCCAGCATCTGCTGCTGGCCGCCCGACAAAGTGCCGGCAGCCTGGCCCCGCTTCTCCTTCAGCACCGGAAACATCGCGTACATCCGTTCCAGGTCTGCAGCGACGTCGGAACCGCGGCGCCTGACGGTGCCGAGCCTCAGATTGTCCTCGACCGAGATCGGGCCCCAGACCTGCCGGCCCTCGGGGACCTGGCTGATCCCCTGCCCGACCCGTGCCGCCGGACTCGCCCGGGTGATTTCCCGATCGCGAAAGGTGACTCGGCCGCCGCTCGCCGGCTGGACCCCTGAGAGCGTGCGCAGCAAGGTGGTCTTGCCGGCCCCGTTGCCGCCGACCAGGGCGACTAACTCGCCCTCGGCGATTTCCAGGTCGATGCCCTTGAGCGCCTGGATACGGCCGTAGTGGCTGGTCAGCCCTTCAACCCTGAGCACGGTCGAACTCCTCCTGGCCCTGGGCGCCGAGGTAGGCCGCTATGACTTCCGGGTTGGCGCGGACTTCGGCGGCCGTCCCATCGGCCAGCTTGCGACCGTAGTCCAGCACCAGGATGTGGTTCGAGATGTTCATGACCAGGTGCATGTCGTGCTCGACCAGGACCACGGTCACGCCCTGCTCGGCGATCTTCTGGATAAGATCGTCGATCTCGCGGGTCTCGGTGGGGTTGCAGCCGGCCGCCGGCTCGTCGAGTAGCAGCATCTTGGGCTCGGCAGCCAGGGCCCGGGCGATCTCGAGGCGCTTCAAGGCGCCGTAGGGCATCGAGCCGGCGGCCTCCCCCGCGTAGGCGGAGAGGCCGACGAAGTCGAGCAGCTCCCGGGCGCGCTCCCGGCAGGCGGACTCGCTGCGCCGTTGCGACGGAAGGCGCAGCACGTGGGCGACCGGGTTCTTCGGCTCGCGCAGGTGCCGGCCGACCATGACGTTCTCCAGTGCCGTCATGCGAAAGAAGATCTGGAGATTCTGGAAGGTGCGCGACATGCCCTTGGCCGCCAGGCGGTGCGGCGGCTGGCCAGTGATGTCCTCTTCCTCGAAACGGATGCGGCCGGCGCTCGGCCGGTAGAGCCCGGTGATCAGGTTGAACAGGGTCGTCTTGCCGGCACCGTTGGGACCGATGATCGAATGTATGGTCGCCGCCTGGATGTCGAAGGACAGGTCCTCGATGGCGTGCACGCCCCCGAAGGCGATGGACAGGTTCTCGACCTGGAGATGGCTCATGCCCGGCCTCCCTGCCCCGCGCCCGGCAAGAGGGCTGAGACCAGGCTGGGCAGGATGCCGCGGCGCAGGAAGATCATGCAGACCATGATCACCAGCCCCAGCAAGGCGTGCTCGTACTCCTGGAACACGGTCAGGAACTGCGGCAGCGCGGTCAGCAGCGCCGCCCCGACGATGCCGCCGAAGGTCGAGGCCATGCCGCCGAGCACGACCATGGAGACCAGCTCGATGGAGTGCAGGAAGCCGGCGCCGTCCGGGGTCACGAAGCCGGTGTAGAAGGCGCTGATCGAGCCGGCGATGCAGGCGTAGACCGCCGAGACCACGAAAGCGAAGAGCTTGTAGCTGGCGACGTCGATGCCGGCGACCTGGGCCGCGACCTCGCTGTCGTGGAGCGCGCGCAGCGCCCGGCCGGAGGGACTGTCGATCAGGTTGAGCGCGAACCAGACCCCGAGCAGCAGCGCGCCGCCGGTGATCCAGTACCAGGTCTGGGCGCCAGAGACCTTGAGGCCCAAAAGCCTCAGGCGCGCGACCGACATCCCGTCCGGACCGCCGGTCCACTGCGACTCGTTGGTCACCACCATGAAAATCAGGATGCCCATGCCCAGGGTCGCGACCGCCAGGTAGTGCCCCTTGAGGCGCAGGATCGGACGGCCGACCACGAAGGCCAGGAGAGCGACGAAGGCGATCCCGATTAGGAAAGCCAGCCAGGAGGGAACGCCCAACTCCGCCGGCAGCACGGCCACCGCGTAAGCGCCGATGCCGAAGAAGCCGGCGTGGCCAAGGCTGATCTGGCCGGCATAGCCGATCAGCAGGTTGAGGCCGACCACGGCGATGGCGTTGATCCCGATCAGGATCGCCACGTCGTAGTAGAAGCGGTTGGGCAGGACCAGCGGCAGCAGCGCGATGATGAGCGCCAAGGCCAAGAGCCCGCCGCGCCGCGGATCCCTGAGCCAGGCCGGCACGGCTAGACCCGCTCCGTCCCCGCCTTGCCGAAGAGGCCGCGGGGCAGGAAGAAGAGGACAGCGAGGATGATCACGAAGGCGACGGCGTCCTTATACTCGGAGCTGAGATAGCCGGCGCCCAAGGCCTCGGCGAGGCCGACCAGCAAGCCGCCGACCACGGCGCCGATGGGATTGCCCATGCCGCCCAGCATGGCGGCCGCGAAGCCCTTGAGCGCGAGCATGGTTCCGACGTCGTAGCTGGTCAGGGTGATCGGCGTGACCAGGATGCCCGCCACCGCACCGATCGCGGCGGAGAGCCCGAAGCTGATCAGCAGGACGAAACGGACGTTGACCCCGACCAGCTGGGCCGCCAGGCGATTGTGCGAGGTCGCCAGGATCGACTTGCCGAAGAGCGTCCGGTTGAAGAAGAAGTAGAGCAGCACGACGATCACCGCCGCCCCGCCCAGGACCCAGAGGCTCTGCGGGGTCAAGCTGGCGCCCAGGACCGCGATGGGATCGTCGCCCGAGAAGGACGGCAAGCGGTGGAACTGCTTGTCGAAGATCACCTGGGCGATGCCGCGCAGGAAGATCGAGGCGCCGATGGTGATGATGATCAGGGTGACCACCGAGGCGTCGCGGGCCGGCTCGATCACCAGCTTGTTGAGCGCGACCCCGGTCAGGGCCGCGATCGCGATCGCCAGCAGCGCGGCCAGCGGCAGCGGCATCCCGAAGGCCGAGAGAAATACCGTCGACATCCCGCCCAGCATGACGAACTCGCCCTGGGCAAAATTCACCACGTCCGAGGCGTTGTAGATGATGGTGAAGCCCAGCGCGACCATGGCGTAGACCGCGCCGACGGTGATTCCGGAAAAGGCGAACTGCAGGAACTCGGACATATCGCGGTGCTTGGGACTCCCCGGGCCCTGCTCCACTCTGTCATTGCCAGGCTTGACCCGGCAATCCATCTAGCCAGGAGCGCCATGGAAGCCAGGATCAAGCCCGAGCATCACAGCTGTGTCGGAAGCTTAGTGTAAGGTGCGCCGGCCGACATCGTGCAAGGAGATGCCGGCCGAAGCACTCAAGCGTTGCTACTTCACCAGGGTCCAGTCGCCGTTGCGGATCTCCAGCATGCGGAAAGCGCTGAGGTCGAGCCCCAGGTGATCGCTGTCCGACATGTTGACCAGTCCGGCGGTACCCATGAAGCCCTTGGTCTTGCGAAGCTCGTCGCGGACCGCCTTGCCGTCGGTGGAGCCGGCCCGCTTCATCGCCTCGACCAGGAGGAAGAGCCCGTCGTAAGCATGGCCGCCGAAGGTCGAGACCGGCTGGTTCCACTTGGCCTCGAAGGCCGCCTTGTAGTCCGACACCACTTTCTTCTGCGGGTCGCTGTCCGGCAGCTTCTCAGCCACCAGCAGCGCCGCGGCCGGCAGGCGCACGCCCTCGGCCGCCTCGCCGGCCAGCTCGATGTAGGACTTCGAGGCAACGCCGTGGCTCTGGTAGAGCGGCACGGCGATGCCGAGCTGGGCGTAGTTCCGGGTCACGATCGCCGGACCCTGGCCAAAGCCGGGATTGACCACGGCCTGCAGGCCGGCCGCATTCTTGATGTTGGTCAGCTGCGGCGTCATGTCGCTGTCCTTGGGGCCGTAGGTCTCGTCGGCGATCACCTCGATCCCGTAGTTGCCGGCTACGTCCTGGCACTGGCCGCGCATCGATTTGCCGAAGCCGCCGGTGCCCGAAATCATGCCGATCTTGCTGATCCCCCGGGCCTTCATGTCCTCGAAGATCTTCTCGCAGGCCATGCGGTCGGTATGCGGGGTCTTGAACACGAAATCCTTCACCGGCTCGATGATGACCACCGCGCCACCCAGAGAGATGAAGGGGATCTCGGCCTCCTCGAAGAGCGGCACCATGGCCATGGTCGCCCCGGTCGTCGAGCCGCCGACCATGGCGACGACCTCGTCCTCCTCGATCAGCCGGGTCGCGAAGGTCCGGGATTTCTTGGCGTCGCCGCCGTCGTCGTAAATCACCAGTTCCAGCTTTTCGCCGAGCACGCCGCCCTCGGCGTTGATCTTCTCGACGTACATCTTCAGCGTCTTCTCCTCGGGATCGCCGAGGAAGGACGCCGGGCCGGTCACCGCCAGCACCGAGCCGATCTTGATCTCGGCCCAGGCCGCGCCGGGACCGCCGGCCGCCATGGCCACCGCCGTCGCCGCGGCAAACAGGGCGGTCAAGTTACGCTGTTTGAACATTCGCTCCCTCCATTCCTTGGCCTCTCGCGGCCATGCCTGCCGCGTTTGCCTCATCCGGCCCGGCACCCGCGCCGGACCCCTTCAGGACCCCTGGCCTGCCTTGGTCTCAATCAAGGGCAAGAGGTCGCTGGCGTCGAACCGCGGACGCTCCGCTTCCGGGGCCTCGAGCGGCTGCGTTTCTTTCAAACCGGTCAAACAACGCTGAGCAATCATTTGATATTCTTTGGTTCCCCGCGTCTTCCAGTCGATCTCCTCGTCGCTCAGTTCGCGCAGAACCTTGGCTGGGACCCCGGCCGCCAGGTGCCGCGGCGGCACCTCGAAACCGGCCTTCACGAAGGCCAGGGCGCCGACGAAACTGTCCTCGCCGACGACCGCGCCGTCCATCACCACCGCGTTCATCCCGACCATGGCGTTGCGCTTGACCGTGCAGCCGTGCAGCACGGCGCCGTGGGCGACGTGCCCGTCGGCCTCGATCACGCTATCGCGTCCGGGAAAGCAATGCACGATGCAGTTGTCCTGCAGGTTGGCGCCCTCGCCCATGACCAGGCGGCCGATGTCGCCGCGCAGCACGGCGCCCGGACCGATGTAGCAGCCGCCGCCGATGATGACGTCGCCGATCAGCACCGCCGTCGGATGGACGAAGCTGCTCGGGTCGATCACCGGGGTCAGGCCGTCGAGGGCATAGACGCGCGCCACGGGTCCCGCTCCCCGGTCAGGCGGCGTGGGGCCGGCGCTGCGCCACCACCCGGAAGCGGTTGGCAACGAAGGCCGCGTCGGTCAGGCAGGCGTTGCCCGCCGGGTTGGCGCCGCTGACGTGGTAGTCGCTGAAGGCCGCCGACTGGTTGACGAAAATGCCGCCGGTCAGGTTGCAGGACAGCGAGACCCCGGCGTTTCCGAAGGCCTCCGCCGCCCTGTCGAGCACGGCGTCGGCGGTCGAGTAGACCGCGGCGGTGATCGCGCCCTTCTCCGCCGCCAGGCCGGCCGCCGCCGAAATGGACTGGTCGGTGTTCTCGGTCGCGATCACGAAGCCGACCGGGCCGAAGCACTCCTGTGTGTAGGGCCCGGGCCTGCCGGCCTCGGCCTTGATCAGGGCCGGGCTCAGGGTCCGCGCCTCGGCGAAGCCGGGCACCTCGCTCGCCTGTGGCGCGCGCACCAGGTTCGCTCCGGCCTCGTCCGCGAGCTTCTGCGCGCGCTCCAGGGTCGCCGGGCTCTGGACAGCGCCCAGTACACCGGCCGCCCGCTCCGGGTCGCCCAGCAGCTTGTCGACCGCGGTGGCCAGCCCCTGCGCGACCTCGTCGAAGGACTTGTGCCCACTCTCCGTCTCGATGCCGTCTTTGGGTATGTAGAGGTTCTGCGGCGCGGTGCACATCTGGCCTGAGTAGAGGCTGAGCGAGAAGGCGAGGTTCTGGCAGAGGCCCTTGAAGTTGTCGGTCGAGTCGATGACCACCGAGTTGACCCCGGCCTGCTCGCTATAGACCTGGGCGCCTTGCGCGTTGGCCTTGACCCAGTCGCCGAAGGCCGGACCACCGGTGAAGTCGATGATGTCGACCGCCGGATGGGTCACCAGCTCCTTGGTGACCGGCGCCCCGGCGCTGTCCGCGGCAAGCAGAACGACATTGGGATCGAAGCCCGCCTCTTCAAGCACTTCGCGGGCGACCTTCACGGTAATCGCCAGGGGCAGGATGGCGCCCGGATGCGGCTTGACGATGACCGAGTTGCCGGTCGCCAGGCTGGCGAAAAGCCCGGGATAGCCGTTCCAGGTCGGGAAGGTCGAGCAGCCGATCACCAGGCCGAGGCCGCGCGGCAAAATCCTGTAGCTCTTGTCCAGGCGCAGCGGATCGTGCTTGCCCTGGGGTTTCTCCCAGAGCACCGCGCGCGGCACCCGCGACATCTCCTGGTAGGCATAGGCCACCGCCTCGAGGCCACGGTCCTGAGCGTGCGGACCGCCGGCCTGGAAGGCCATGACGAAGGACTGCCCGGTTGTGTGCATCACCGCGTACGCCATCTCGAAGCTGCGCCGGTTCACCCGCTGCAGGATCTCGAGACAGACCCCGGTGCGCTCCTCGGGCGTCGCCGCCGCCCAGCCCGGCGCCGCGGCCTGGGAGGCCGAGACGAGCTGCTCGACCGTCGCCTTGGGATAGGTGATGCCGAGGTCGAAACCGTAGGGCGAGCGCTCGGCTCCGACCCGTGTCTCCGCACCCGGCTGGTCCAGGTCAAAGGGCTCCTCCAGCAGGGCCTTGAAGGCCGTCTCCCCGTCCTGCGGTGCGGTCTCCCCGTAAATCCGCTTGCTGGGTGATTCGGGAAAGGCGCTCCAGTAGCCGCGGCTCGCGATCGCTTCGAGCGCCTGCTCCAGAAGCGCGCGGTGCGTCTCGTAGAATGCGGTCATCCGTATTCCTCTATGAGGATCGCTGGCCCAAGGGAATCCAGAGGGGCAGCAGCAGGGAAGTCCTCTTTGGTCGATTGACAGCCTCCCGCTGCCCGAGAATAATTAACCGACCGGTCGGTCATTTCAAGATCTTTGTCACGCAATCACCCCGGCAGATCCAAGAAAGCGTGACGCGAGAAATGCGGGCCTTCGCTGCCCACAGAGGACGGCATGACCAACGACACCAGCGAAAACATCCTCAGCGAGACCGGCGACGGCGTCGCCGTCGTGACCCTCAATCGCCCTGACAAGCTGAACGCCTTCAACGAGCAGATGCACCTGGCGCTGCGCGCCGCTCTGGAGCGCGCCGAGGCCGACGAGGGCGTGCGCGCCCTGCTGCTGACCGGTGCCGGACGCGGCTTCTGCGCCGGCCAGGACCTGGGCGACCGCAAGGTATCGGGCGACGTCGAGCTGGACCTCGGCCACACCTTAGAGAACTTCTATAACCCATTGATCCGCAAACTTCGCGACCTGCCCTTCCCGGTGATCTGCGCGGTCAACGGCGTCGCCGCCGGTGCCGGCGCCAACATCGCGTTGGCCTGCGATATCGTCCTGGCCGCGCGGTCGGCGAAGTTCGTCCAGGCCTTTTGCCGTCTCGGCCTGGTCCCGGACAGTGGCGGCACCTTCAGCCTGCCACGCCTGGTCGGCGAGGCCCGCGCCAAGGGCATGGCCCTGCTAGGCGAGCCACTGACCGCCGAGCAGGCCGAGGCCTGGGGCCTGATCTGGCGCAGCGTCGAAGACGAGGTCCTGATGGACGAGGCGATCAAGCTGGCCCGCCACCTGGCCACCCAGCCGACCGCCGGCCTGGCCAAGATCAAGCAGGCGATCCATTCTTCGCTCGACAATGACCTCGATAAGCAGCTCGACCTCGAGCGCGACCTGCAGCGCGAAGCCGGGCGCAGCGCCGACTACCGCGAGGGCGTCGCCGCCTTCATGGAAAAGCGCGCGCCG
>JASJAL010000202.1 GCA_030067055.1 Kiloniellales bacterium
GTGCTCGACCCGGACACCAAGACCCAGATCGCGACCGGCGATCCGAAATGGCTGCGCGATCACAGTGAGGATCCGCGCGTGCGCGCATTCCTAAATCGCGGAGAGGAAGAGTAAGGTCTACGGACCGCGCAATGGATAGGGAGGGCTAAGGGGCCATGGCAAAAGCCAATCCACGGACGGTCGGGGGCTTCGTGCTCGGCGCCATTCTGCTTGCCGTCGCCGCCGTTGCCATATTCGGCGGCGGGCAATTCTTCCAGCCACGCAACAAGGTGGTCTCCTTCTTCTCGGGGTCGCTCATGGGGCTGCGAATCGGTGCGCCGGTTGAGATGCGCGGGGTCCAGATCGGGACCGTGACTGAGATATGGGTCGAAGTCGATCCAGACACGCTGGAGTTCACTTTTCCGGTCGTGATGGAAGTTCAGGAATCAAGAATTCGTGGCATTGCAGAGGTCGAAGAGGATCGCCTTGACGAGATGATCGAAGACGGCCTACGGGCCCAGCTCGCGACGCAGAGCCTGGTCACCGGCCAGCAGTCGATCCAGATGCAGTTTCTGCCGGATACGGAGATCAAACTCGCCGAAACGGACCTTCCCTACGACCAGATCCCAACCGTGCCGTCGGTCTTCCAGGAGATCGAGAGCGATGTCAGCGAGGTGATGAAACGGGCGAACATGCTGCTCGACCGGGTGAATGACATTCTCTCCGACGAGAACCGCGCGAGAATCGGGGATATCCTGGCCAACGTGACACAGACGACGACTGAGTTGGGCGAGGGCGTCGACTCCCTCGGCCTGCTCATCGAGGACGCGCGCGAGGTGGTGCTCAACGTTAAGAAGAGCGATCCGAAAATCCAGGAACTTTTCGATCGGGCGAACGGGACTCTGAAGAGCTACGACGACCTGGCCAAGCGCGGGTCGGTGCTGGTCGAGAGCAGCACGGCACTGGTCGAGGAGAACCGCAAGGGAATGAAGGATTTCACCTCGACCGGGCTGTATGAACTGACCAACTTGGCTGTGGATGCCCAAGGCGCGATCGAGCAGTTTCGGCGGGTGATGGAGGAAATGGAGCGTGATCCCGCGCGCTTCTTCCTGGGCAAGCCTGGAGAGGTGGAGGTGCAGTGATGGAACGAAGCAGACAAGGGCAGAACCCGGTCACGAGGCGCGCCTTCGGCTGTCTCTTGCTCACTTTGCCGGTGATGTCGCTGGCCGCTTGCAGCCTTCCCGGCGAGCGCAAGGCGCCCCGGCGGGTTAGGCTGACCCCGGCCGAGGAGTTTCCGCCGAGCATGCCCTCGGTCGCCTGGACGCTGATGGTTAACGAGCCGCAGGCGACCCTTTCCCTCAACTCCGCGAAGGTCGCTTACATCGGCGAGAAGAAGCAGATCGAATATCTTGCGACCGCCGAATGGGCGAGCCGGGCGCCGGAGATGATCATGGAGTTGCTGGTCGAATCCTTCCAGAACTCGAACAAGATCCTCACGGTCGGCGACCGGCGGGCGCGGATCCGCCCGGACTTCGAGCTCGACAGCAGGCTGGTCGAATTCTTCTTCGAGCAAACCGACAAGGATGCCGGCGAGGTGCGGGTCAAGCTGGAGACGACCATCATCAAGCGCCCGCAGCGCTCGCCTCTTGCAACCTTGTCCTTTGAATCCTCATCTCCGGTGGCGCCGCGCTCCCTGGATAACATCATCGCCGCCTTCGACGAGAGCCTGAGGGACGTGATGGAGCAAACGGTGGAGTGGGCCCTGCAGACCGGCGCCAATGCGTGATTTCCCTTGGGCGTGCCACGAACCCGGGACGCCCGCGGTCGGACGCTTCGACTGAGAAGGCCGGCGGTCCAGGCGGTGGTCTCAAGCTCCGCGGAATTCGGGCCCAACACTTTGCCGCACTAGGGGCGTCGGGCGTTCAAGAATCCCTCGTTCAAGACAAAGGATTGGAAGTCGTGATTCCCACCGGGGCAATCTGCGCTGGGCTGGATCTGGGAGGTCGGGACAGGCGTGGTCCCGGTTTCCTCGTGAAGGACGCCTGCTGGCCCCGGAAGATCCGCGTCTGCCGCTGACCCAGCGTTTTCGACGGCAGTTCACCGAAGTGTTTGCCATAGGCCAGAGAGAAACGTCCGAGATGAAAGAATCCCCATCGGAAGGCGATGTCCGTCACCGAAGCCTCCGAGGGATCGGCCTCCCTCAAGTCTTCACGTGCCCCCGTCAGACGCCGGACCGTATGGTACTTCGCTGGCGAGATGCCGAAGTAGCTCTGGAAGGCATATTGCAGCGTCCTGACGCTGACCCCGACTTCGGCACTCACCTCGGTAAGGGCCAAGGGTTCATGCCGTTTCGCTTCCATGACATCACGGGCACGACGGGCATGGATAGTCACCTGCTGAGAATTCTCGGTAAGCCGTTGAGGTGTATCTTCTTTACTGTCCGACAGTGCGGTCACCAGCAGGTTGGCAATTTCGATCCGAATGCCGCCAACCTCTTGGCTAGCGAACCATGGCTCCAGTGAATTGGGATCGCTTGGGAAGAGATTACGGACCTTTTCCTTGAGCGCCGCAATGGCAGGGCCTCCGATCAAGGCATCCTGACCTCTGGCGCCCGGCATCTCGGCGTCCGGCCCATAGGCGCTGCGCCAGATGCCCAGGTAGTCCGCCTCGGGCAAATAGACAGCCGCAAGTTGCGCTTCTTGCTCGATCAGGACGTCCTGCGCCATTCGGCCGTGAAAGACGACGCCATCGGTTTCGGTCAGGTTTCGCCCCTGGAAGCGAAGCGACCGGCCGATCTTCAGGGGCAGGACAATCGGGACGAACTGTGCAGGTCGCGTCCCCACGGCATGGAGCGAGGGGCAGCAATGGCTCTTCAGCGATAGGTAGACTCCGCCTAGCTTGAGGCCATAGAACCTTCCGTCATAGCTGCCCGGGGCAAGTTGAAGGTATTGGAGGTCCCAGCCCTCCGATTTGGCATAGTCCTGCGCCTCGTCGACGTTTTCGATGCTTCGGTAATGAATTGACGGAACACGATCACCTGCCAGGTGGGTGATGTCCACGCGAAGCTCCCCCCAAGTTCATCGTCAGACACTATGAACATCCAATTATGCCACTGATACATGCCATTGCACGACATTGTTCTGCTTGACATCAGTGTGGTGCTTTACAAACAGCAGGTCTGACGCAGCGTGCCAACACTGATCCTTGGAACTCCGTTGCCGGTGCCAGCCCACAGGGCATGCGGCGCAGAAAGCCGTAGAATGTTCTCTGGATGTTGGGCGTTCGCTCCTTTGGATGGACCCAATGCTCCGAGATTTCCAGTCACGGCCACCAGTTCGGATTGTGGCTGGAAGTTGAATGCGTTAGGCTATGCCGTGCAATCAAATTGGCGAAATTCAAAGGAAGTGGGTTTGATGCAGGTCTGGACGGCAAGCCTTATCGCGCTGGCGGTTTTGGTCTCCCCAGTCGGGTCCGCTTTGGCCCAGTCCCCGGATGGTTCCATGGCCAAGCTGGTCGGCCATCCGAAGGGTGATCTCACCACCGAGGGTATTTTCGAGCGGATGGACGAGAACCGCGACGGCAAGATCGACCGCGCAGAGCTCAGGACCCGTAAGATGAACGTGTTCTACGTCCGCGATCAGGACCAGGATTCGCACCTCTCCCGCCAGGAGTTCGACTCTCTCAGCGATGCGGTCTTTGCCGCCTTGGACGAGGACAAGGACGGCCGAATCTCCGGCTTCGAGTTCAATCAAGGCAAGCTGACCGAGTTCGAGTCGATCGACAGCAATGGCGACAACGCCATCAGCCCCGCCGAATTTCAGGCATTCAGGGTACAGATCAAGGGATAGCTGGCGCCGCCGTCCTCGTTGAGGCGACACCCGAGCCTCGGGTGAGATGCGCGATCGCGCAACTAGCTGGCCCGGTGGAGTACCTGTCACTTCGGATTCTGATAGGTTCGAAGAGGCGGCGGACGGCATTGGCGAAGCCAGCCCGACAAAGAGCCTCTCGACGCCGCGATGGTCTCAAATAGAACCTACTTTGCGGACGGACTTTGGCGGGTCTTGCGTCGCTCGTTGCGTGAATCGGATAGTATCGACCGAAGGCAAGCCTTAAGATCCTGACTCAGCACGGCATTCCAAGCTAGCTGGCTTGGCTCAAAATGGCCGGATGACGATGGAAGTCCTTGGATTTCTGGCGTGGAGCGGCCAGTGCAGGTGACCCCGGGGCCTTCTCGTTCGAGGTTGCCCGGGACGGACGAAGGGGAGGGGGACAGGTCGGTGTCAACCAGGATCATGTCGGTCGGCCGAGACGGTCGCGACCAAACTTGCGGCGTCGCAAAGGCGCCCGCACGTCCGATTTCAGCGAAGTTCAAGGTGGCGTCGCTGGTCTTGCTCTTTTTGCTTGGTGCCTGCGTCAAAGTCGGCCCGGATTTCGAGCAACCCGAGGCGCCGCTGCAGGATGGCTGGGCCGAGGAGTCCGAGGCGGGCGTCAAGGCCGAGCCCGGCGATTTCAGCACTTGGTGGCAGGTCTTCGATGACCCGATCCTGACCAAGCTGGTTGAGGTTGCCATTAAGCAGAACCTGACCTTGCAGACTGTCGGCTTACGCGTGATCGAGTCCCGCGCCCAGTTGGGAATCGCCTTCGGCCAGCAGTACCCGCAGGTTCAGGACGCCGTCGCCGACTACTCCTACAACAAGAACAGCAACAACGCGCCGAACGAAAGGGACTCCGATCGCACGTACCAGAACCTGACCGTCGGCATCGACAGCACCTGGGAGATCGACTTCTGGGGCAAGTTCGCGCGCGCGATTGAATCCTCGAGCGCCGTTCTCGGGGCCAGCGTCGCCGACTATGACGATTTCCTGGTGATCCTGACTGCCGAGGTGGCCCGGAACTACGTCGTGGTCCGGGAAGCCGAGGAACGCATCCGCCTGGCGCGGTCCAACGTCGTTATCCAGCAGCGCAGTCTGGACATTGCACGGTCCCGCTTTCGCGCCGGCGCGGTCAGCGAGCTGGACGTGCAGCAGGCGCTGGCGCTGCTTTCGGAGACCCAATCGTCGATTCCCTTCTTCCAGATTCAGCGCCGCCAAGCGCGCAACGCCATCGCGGTCCTGCTCGGAATCCCGCCATCGGATCTCGTGGAGATCTTCGGTGAAGATCCTGAAGAGGAATTGGACGCGCCGGAGGAGACGGAGCTGACCTTGATTCCGACCGCGCCCGAGGCGGTCGCGGTCGGCATCCCGGCGGAGCTGCTGCGGCGGCGCCCGGACATCCGTCGGGCCGAACTGCAAGCCGCGGCCCAAAGCGCACAGATCGGTGTGGCGCGCGCGCAGCTCTTTCCGGCATTCAGCTTGGGCGGCTTTGTCGGCCTGCAGACTTCCGGGAGCACCGATAGTCGCTCGAACAACGCGAGCCTCACCGACTTTTTCAAGGTCGGTGATACCTTCACCGGGTTCATCGGCCCGACGGTCTCCTGGCCGTTTCTGAACTATGGCCGTTTGACCAACAACGTCCGGGTCCAGGACGCCCGACTGCAGGGCCTGATCGCCGACTACCAGAACACCGTCCTGGAGGCCTATCGCGAGGTCGAGGACGGTCTGGTCGGCTTCCTGCGATCGCGCCAGCAGGCCGGCTTTCTGGCCACCAGCGTCAAGGCCTCGAAGCGCTCTGTCGACCTGGCCCTGCTTCAATATCGCAACGGCGTCGTCGACTACACCCGGGTCCTGGACACCCAACAAGACCTGGTCGAGCGCCAGGACGAGCTTGCGGTCTCCCAGTCGGCAATCGCTCAGAACCTGATCCTGAGCTACCGCGGCCTGGGCGGCGGGTGGCAGATCCGCCAGCCGAACGAGTTCGTGCCGCCGGAAACAATCGAGGTGATGCGCACGCGGACAGACTGGGGCGGAATCCTCCCGCCGGACGATCTCGTGGACGCTCCGGAAAGTGGCGAGGCGGCGGCCGAAACCGACACCTACTTCCGCCGGCCGGATTTCTAGCCGAGAGATCGGGTCGGGACGGCAGGCTTTGCCTGGCTATGGGCCGGGGTTCGTGACGGTCGCGTCGCATGACATCCGGGCCCTCGGGCCAAGAGACAAGGCCGAGGCATGAACTTCTTTATCGATCGGCCGATCTTCGCTGCGGCGATCGCCTGCCTCATGGTGATCGCCGGGGCGGTCGCCATGCTCGCCCTGCCAATCTCGCAGTACCCGCCCTTGGTGCCGCCGCAGGTGCAGATTTCGACCCAGTTCATCGGAGCCAGCGCCGGCGTGACGGCGGACTCGGTGACCACGCCACTGGAAGAGGAGATCAACGGCGCGGCGAACATGATCTACATGTCGTCGTTCAGCACCAACAACGGCGATTCCATCATCAATATGACATTCGGCGTGGGGTCCGATCAGGACATCGGCCAGATGGAGGCCCTGACCCGATCCAATCAGGCGATCGCGGAGCTGCCGTCCGAGGTCCAGCAGGTCGGTCTGACGATCGAGAAGTACTCCACCAACCTGCTACTGGCGGTGAATCTCACCTCGCCCAAGGGCACCTATGACGGGGCCTTTCTGCAGAACTATGCGGAAATTCATTTGGTCGACCCGATCGCGCGGATCCAGGGCGTCTCCAAGGTCAACAATTTCGGCCTCAGCAAGTATGCCATCCGGATCTGGCTCGACGCCGGACAGTTGACCAACCTCGGCTTGACCGCCATGGACGTGCGCGAAGCCGTCGAAGAGCAGAACCAGAACATTGCGACCGGCAAGCTGGGACAGGCCCCGGCGCCACAGGGCCAGGCTTTCGAGTATCAGCTCAACACGCTCGGTCGCCTGTCCGAGGTCGAGCAGTTCGCGGACATCATCGTCCGGGCCTATCCGGATGGATCGGTGATTCGCGTCCGCGACGTCGGGCGCGTCGAGTTGGGCGGTGAGGACTACGGTTGGACCACGAACCTGAACGGCAAACCCACCGCCACGGTCGTCGTCTCGCAACTGGCGAACGCCAACGGTCTCGACATCAAGGAAACCGTCGTGGCGACGATGGAAAGGCTCGAGCAGAGCTTTCCGCCGGACCTTGAATGGTCGATCGCTTACGACACGACGATCTTTATCGAGGAGTCGACCCGCGAGGTCATACACACCTTGATCGAGGCGATCGCCCTGGTCTTCCTGGTGGTCTTCATCTTCCTGCAGAGCTGGCGCAGCACCCTGATCCCCATCATCGCCGTGCCGGTCTCCCTGATCGGCACCTTCGCCTTCATGGCGGTCGCCGGGTTCTCGATCAATCAGCTGACGCTCTTGGGGCTGGTCCTCGCCGTGGCCCTGGTGGTCGATGACGCCATCATCATCGTCGAGAACGTCGAGCGTAAGCTCGAGGAGGGGGAGACGGACCTCAAAAAGGCCACCAAGGACGCACTGGCCGAGGTCCGCGGTCCGATCGTCGGAACCACGATCGTCATGATCGCCGTCTTCGTCCCCTGCGCCTTCATCCCTGGGATGACCGGCCTGCTCTATAACCAGTTCTCCTTGACCATCGCCATAGCGGTCGCGCTTTCCGGGATCAACGCGCTGACCCTGAGCCCAGCGCTTTGCGCGATCCTGCTGCGGCCGCCGAGCAAGAAGAACGCCGTGTTCCGCGCCTTCAACCAGGGCTTCGAGGCGCTCGCCTCGGGCTACGCCAAGGCCGTCGCGGTCATGGCCCGGGTCTGGCCGCTCGTCTTCGGGGCCTTTGCCGGGCTTTGTGCGCTGGCCTATCTGGTCTTCACCGCGGTGCCGACCGGCTTCGTCCCGGAGGAGGACCAGGGCTATGTCCTGATGATCGCGCAGCTGCCGGAGGCGGCGAGCATCGAGCGCACCAAGGCCGTCGTCGCGGAGATGCGCGAGATCGCAATGGAAACGCCGGGCGTCGCGGACGTCCTCGAGGTCTCGGGCTACAACATCATCGATGCCTTGAAGCAGCCGTTCCAGGGCATGGCTTTTGTGATCTTGAAGCCCTTTGAGGAGCGAACCTCCCCCGAAACGACGGCTCAGGGCATCATGGCCAGCCTGCGCTCAAAGTTCGGCCAAATTCCCGGTGCCCGGATCCTGGTCGCCAACGCGCCAGCGATCCCCGGACTCGGATCGGCAGGTGGCTTCACCTACCAGATCCAGGATCTCGACGCCCAAGGCGTGGATGCGCTGGCCGCCGTCGCCGAGAATTTCATCGAGCAGGCGCGCCAGCGGCCGGAGCTGACGGGTGTCTACACCAATTTCACCAACAGCGTGCCGCAACGCTACATCGACGTCGACCGGACCAAGGCGAAGACCCGCAACGTCTCGCTGAACGATCTCTACGACACGCTGCAAATCAATCTGGGCTCGCTCTACGTCAACCAGTTCAACAAGTACGGCAAGGTCTACCGGGTCTATCTGCAGGCCGAGGCGGACGAGCGCGCCGAAGACAGCGATATCGGGCGGCTCCGGGTGCGCAACAATGACGGCGAGATGATCGACCTCAGCGCCTTCGTCGCGATCGTGCCTATGACCGGTCCTTACAGCGTCCAGCACTACAACAAGTACGCTTCGGTTGCCGTCAACGGGGCCAATGCACCCGGCTACAGCACGGGACAGGCCGTCGCGGCGATCGAGGACCTGGCCCAAAGCGTGCTGCCGGAAGCCTACGACGGCGAGTGGACCGGCATCACCTATCAGCAGCTCCTGGCCGGCAACCTCGCGCCCCTGGCCTTCGGGCTGTCGCTGGTCTTCGTGTTCTTCGTGCTCGCCGCGCTCTACGAGAGCTGGGTGATGCCGGTCATGATCCTGATGGCAATCCCTTTGGGTCTGCTGGGCGCGGTCGGTGGACTGCTGGCCCGCAGCCTGGATCTCGACGTCTACGGCCAGATCGGCTTGGTCATGCTGATCGGCCTCGTGGCCAAGAACTCGATCCTGATCGTCGAGTTCGCCAAGGAACTGCGCGAGCAGGGCCAGCCCATCCTGACGGCAGCGACCGAGGCGGCGCGCCTGCGCCTGCGGCCGATCCTGATGACCGCCTTCGCCTTCATCATCGGTCTGATGCCGCTGGTCGTGGCGGCGGGGGCCGGGGCGGGCGCGCGGCGGTCGCTCGGTACCGCCGTGGTCAGCGGCCTGACGCTTGCCACCCTCCTGATCATCATGGTGCCAGTCTTCTACTATGTGCTCGAACGGGCTCGTGAAGGCTGGTCAAAGACCCGCGAAGAGACCGCCGAAAGCAAGACTGCACCCGAAGCGGCGCCCGGAGCCGAATGAGGAGCGAGGACATGAGAACGAGAGCAAGGCACCCTTCGCGATCCGGGCGCGCGGCCGCCGTGGCCTGCGGTCTGCTTGTCCTGGCGCTCGCGGGTTGCGAGGAGAAGAAGCAAGCCGCGCTGCCACCGCCACCGCCGAAAGTGGTCCTAGCCGAGGTCTCGCAGGAGACGGTACCGATCGTCCTGCAGGCCAGCGGCACCATCAAGGCGGTCAAGAACGTCAAGATCATACCCCGCGTGTCGGGCTACATCTTCGAGCGCTACTTCACCGAAGGGACCTTCGTCGATCAGGACGACCCCCTCTATCTGATCGATCCGCGTCCTTTCGAGGATCGGCTTCAGCGTCTTCAGGAACAGCTGAAGGGTCAGGAGGCGTCGCTCGAGTTCTGGCAGTCTGAGGAGAAGCGCTACAGCAAGCTCGCCAAGCAGGGCGCCGGCTCGGTGGAGGATGCCGAGGGCGCTCGAGCCAAGTTTTTGACGACCCAGGCCGACATCGCGGCGACCAAGGTCGAGATCCGCAATGCGGAGCTGGATGTCAGCTACACACGGATCAATGCCCCATTCCACGGGCGGATTCAGCAGACCCTGATAAACGTCGGCAACCTCGTGCAAGCGCAGCAGGACGTGCTGACCAGCCTGGTGATGATGGACCCGATCTACGTGACCTTCCGTCTGAGCCGCAGCCAGGTCTTTGAGATTCAGAAGCTGCGCCGTGGAGGACAGGCCTTCGAGGTCAAGGACATGATAGTCGAAGTAGTCTTGCCGGACGGACAGCTCTTTCAGAAGAAGGGGAAGGTGGATTTCGTCAGTACCGAGATCGATCCGTCGACCGACAGCGTCACGGTTCGGGGCATCCTCGACAACCCCAAGAACAACGAGCTCAGCGATTTTGACCTATTCCCGGGTCAATACGTGCCCGTGCGCCTGACGATCGGTGAGCAGCGAGAGGCGCTGGTGATCCCGCAGACGGCGGTCGTCGAGACCCAGGCGGGACGGCACGTCTACGTCGTCGGTCAGGACAACAAGGCCGAGCTGCGGATGCTCAAGCTTGGTGCGACCCATGGCACCAAATGGGTCGTAAGCGAGGGATTGAAGGCGGGCGAGCATGTCGTCGCCGAGGGCGTGCAGAAGGTGAAGTCGGGAGTCGAGGTGGAGCCGATCAAACCGAATGCAGAGACCGGGAATGGCGAAGCGAAATCCGAGCCATCCCAGGCGGCAAAGCCGTCGGAGAAGCAGTAGCGAAATTGATTTCTCTCTCCTGAGCCCTCGGTCGAACCTAAGCGGAATAGCTCTAGCGCGAGCGTCGGGCGGCTGCCGATTTGTTGCTCTTCGCGGCGACGATTCGGCGATATCTTTAGCTCGTGGTCCCTGCTTTCGAGAATTTCATGCAGTCTTAACAGAAATGTCATCTCGACTGAGGCTTGGGAGCGCAAGCTGCGCACCCGAACCATGCTACTGGCCTGCGAGGCGATTTGAGGTCGCGAGAGGGCCTGAACGGACGGCTTAGGTTCTCGCG